>CANGOY010000166.1 GCA_947455585.1 Comamonadaceae bacterium | reverse complement strand
GGCACAGCCACCAGCCAAAGTTTGTCGATTGGCGACAACAACGATGGCATGAGCTTTTTCACTCTGGGGGCAGACCACGGCGTGATTGCGGTGAACAACGAATACGCCAATTACGAATACCTGTTTGTCAACGGCCGCTGCAGCAGCATCGAAGACGCCCGAAAAGCCCAAGCCGCCCATGGCGTGAGCGTGTTTGAAGTACGCCGCATCGGTGGCGTGTGGAAGCTGCAGCCGCAAGCGCGTCTGAACCGCCGCATCACTGCCAACACCGAAATGCGTTTGAGTGGCCCCGCCGCTGGCAGCGCTTTGCTCAAAACGATGGCAGACCCAACCGGCACTGTGGCTTTGGGTACGTTCAACAACTGCGCCAATGGCCGCACGCCTTGGGGCACATACCTGACGTGTGAAGAGAACTTCAACGGTTTCTTTGGCAGTGCACAAGCTTTACCGGATAACGCTGCCTACAAACGCTACGGCATTGCAGCCAAAGATGCTGGCATCAATTGGCACCCCTTCGATGGCCGCTTTGATTTGGCCAAGAACCCCAATGAGCCGAACCGTTTTGGTTGGGTGGTCGAAATTGACCCAATGGACCCCACCAGCACGCCCATCAAACGCACAGCCTTGGGTCGCGTCAAACACGAGAACGCCGAAGTGGTGGTGAACGCGGACGGCTATGTGGTGGTCTACATGGGCGACGATGAAAAGGGCGAACACATTTACAAATTTGTATCCGACAAAAAATTTGATGCCAAGAACCCTCAAGCCAATCGCGACTTGTTAGACGAGGGCACCTTGTATGTTGCACGTTTTTCAACCGTTGACGGCAAACCACAAGGCGAGGGCGAGTGGCTAGAACTGACCCATGGCAAAAACGGTTTGACGGCAGAGGCGGGTTTCAAAGACCAAGCCGAGGTGTTGGTTCACACGCGTTTGGCGGCCACTGTGGTGGGCGCCACCACCATGGACCGTCCCGAGTGGATTGCGGCACACCCCACGCAAGCGCAGGTATATGTGACCCTCACCAACAACAGCGACCGTGGCGTGAAGCCCAACCAAGCGGTGAATGGCCCTAACCCACGCGCTAAAAATGTGTATGGCCAAATCGTGCGTTGGACGCCCAAGGGCAACGACCACACATCGCACCAATTCACATGGGACATCTTCGCTTTGGCTGGCAACCCCACGCTGCACAAAGACGCCTATGCGGGCTCAGCCAACATCACGCCCGACAACATGTTCAACAGCCCCGACGGTTTGGCATTTGACCGTGATGGCCGGTTGTGGATTCAAACCGATGGCGACTACAGCAATGCCAATGCTTTTGCAGGCATGGGCAACAACCAAATGTTGTGTGCCAACCCGATGACGGGCGACATCAAACGTTTCTTGGTGGGGCCTGTGGGCTGTGAAATTACCGGTATTGCGTTCACGCCTGACCAGAAAACCATGTTTGTAGGCATTCAGCATCCGGGTGAAAAGCTCACGCCTTCGCATTTCCCACATGGGGGCGATGCAGTGCCGCGTTCGTCCATCATCGCCATCTCACGCCGCGATGGTGGCGTGGTGGGTGCTTAAGGGGCTGAGCGCTTTCAGCTCAACACCTTGGGCTCAATGTCTCTAGCTCGGCGCAGATGTGCGCCAAGCTGGGGCGCTTAGCAGCCGTTTCTTGCAAGCACTGTTGCGCGAGTTTGGCCAAGGTTTGAAGTTGGCTGGTATGAAGGGGGGTCGCCACCTTGTGCGGTGTTGCTGCCTTTGCCTCCGCTTCTGCTTCTGCTCCCGAATGAAGAGGCGCGGCATTGCACCGCATCGCCAGTTCTTCTAGCAAGCAACCCAACGCACGCACTTCGAGTTTTTCCAAACCCTGGGCGAGTGCTGCGTCGTTCACATCAAAAAATGCAGCCGCGCCAAAGTCGCTCAACAGCGCATCGCCTTGTGCGGTGTGCAAGATGTTGTGCGCGTACAAGTCGCCATGCAAGATGCCACGTGCGTGCAAGTGCTGTGTGGCAGAGGTCATGCCTTTTGCCATGCGCAGCGTGGCGGGCCAGTCAAAGCGTTGGTCTGCAAGGTACACATCGCGTGTGCATGTGTCTAGGCTAGGCGGTCCAGCGAGGTTGCCGAACTCGGGCGCAATCAGCGGCATGACCAAGGCTTGTTTGTTGTCTGGATGCTCGGTCACTCGCGCCATGGCGGACACCAAATTCGGATGCACACCTGCGTGCATGCAGGCCGCCATTTCGCAGTCGGGCAGGCCATCGCTGGTGACCGCGCCTTTGAACAGTTTGACCGCCACTGTTTGTTCACCTTCGTCTGAATGCAACACGGCTTGGTGAATCACACCGGATGCACCTTCGCCCAACTGGTGTTGGAGTTGCAACTGAGACCATGCAATGTGTTGCATGGGTGCATTAGCTATCGCAGCAGATTCCAAGTGTTCGCAGAACGGGTTGCCTGCGTACGCCAGCCAAGTTAGCCGTGGCATGTTGAGCAACCAATTTGGGAATTCGGTCAGCTGATTGGCTGAAATGCGAAGGAGTTCTAAGCGACTGCAATTTGCTAGTTCTGGCGGCAGACTTCGCAATTGATTACCAGCCAGTGCCAGCTTTTGCATTAGTGTGCATCGCCCAATTTCAGCAGGCAAGGAGGTGATTGCGTTGTCAGTCAGGATGAGCCAACGCAACAACGGTGGCAAAGCCTTGGACGACACGTGTGAGATGCGGTTGGCTTTGAAGCCCACCATGCTGAGCTGCTGGCATTGGCCCAACACCTCAGGCAGTTCAGTGAACGGGTTGTCCGAGCAAAAAATCACGCACAGCTTGTGTAAGCGCGGCAGGTCGTCGGGCAAGGCGCTGAGTTGGTTTCCCGATAAATCTAAAATTTCCAGCGAGTCGGACAGCTCAAAAATCTCGCGTGGAAATTTTGTCAAGCCGCAGCGCAGTTGCAAGCGTTGAATGCCTGCCAGTTCGCCGCGTCGCAGTTGTTCTAATGTGTGCATGGTTTAGTCAAATACGTCTGAGCAATATTTCAAAGCGGGATGAGTTTGACGGCCAAACCCACCAAAGCGCACAGGCCAATGACTTCCATCACGCTGCGTTTGAATTTGAACAGCATCAATGTCGCACCTACGGCAATGAGTGCCGAACGCACATCAAACGCGCCATCAAAACCTTCTGGCCACAACAGGTGGTAACCAAAAAACAGTGCGAGGTTGAGCACCACGCCCACCACCGCTGCTGTGATGGCGGTGAGCGGTGCAGTGAACTTGAGGTTGCGGTGCGTGCTCTCCACCAAGGGGCCGCCTGCCAAGATGAAGATGAACGAGGGCAAGAACGTGAACCACGTCACTAAGCACGCGGCCAGGGCGCCTGCGGCAAATAGGCTTTCTGGACCAAGCAAGGCTTTGACGTAGCCACCGATGAACGCCACAAATGCCACCACCATGATGAGCGGGCCTGGTGTGGTTTCGCCCAAGGCCAAGCCGTCCATCATTTGTGTGGGCGTGACCCAACCAAACTGACCGACCGCGCCTTGGTACACATAGGGCAACACGGCATACGCGCCACCGAAGGTGAGCAAGGCCGCTTTGGTGAAGAACCAAGCCATTTGTGTGAAGCCGTGTTCCCAACCAAACACAGCACACAGCACGCCCATGGGTAAAGCCCACAGCAAGGCGCCTGCCAACAACACTTGCACCAAACCTGCAAAGCTGAAATGCGCGTGCGCCGGTGGTGGCGTGTGGTCGTCAATCAAAGCCGGGCCATAAGAAGCGTTGGCAGCACCATGACCACCGCCTGTTTGAAAGCTGTGTGGCGACACGCGGCCGCCCACATAACCCACGGCAGCCGCCACACCCACGATGAGCGGGAAGGGCACATCCAGCGCAAAAATGGCCACAAACGATGCCGCAGCGATGGCCCACAAAGTGTTGTTCTTCAAAGCACGAGAGCCAATGCGATGCGCCGCTTGCACCACGATGGCGGTGACCGCCGGCTTGATGCCAAAGAACAAACCGGCCACCCAAGGCAACTCGCCAAATGCGATGTACACCCACGACAGCGCAATGAGGATGGCCAACGACGGCAACACAAACAACGCACCCGCCACCACACCGCCCCAACGCTTGTGCATGAGCCAGCCGATGTAAGTCACCAACTGCTGTGCTTCAGGCCCGGGCAACACCATGCAGTAATTGAGCGCGTGCAAAAACCGTCGCTCTGACAACCAACGGCGGCGCTCCACCAGCTCTTGATGCAGGATGGCAATTTGCCCCGCAGGCCCACCAAAGCTGATGAAGCCGAGCTTGAGCCAAAACCAAAAGGCTTCTGCCATGCTCACGGCAGAGGGTGCTACTTGTTGAGTTGCATCCTCTGGCGTCGATATCTTTTTTGATGCTTGGGTCATGTGTGTAGAGGCGCTTAGGGTGTGTTTTCGTGGGCGTGTGGCATGCGTCAGTTCAAGCTTTCGGCTTGAACCGCGTTGCGTCCAAAAACTTAGCCAATCGCGCTTCGACGGGCAGAGGTTCGCCATGCCATTGTGCGGCCAGCAATTCGCCGCATAGCAAACCCAGTGTCAACCCACGCGAGCCCATGGCTGCATTCATGTACAAGCCTTCGGGCGCGTTGGGCACGCGGCCCGTCATGGGTAGGCGGTCGTGCACACCGCAGCGCACACCGGCCCAGCCGTGCACACGTGCGGCATCTGTGCCCACGGTGGCAAACAAGTGGGCGAGTGCTTCTGCGGTGTCTGGCTCTAAGGCGTGCAAGCGTTCTAAGTTTTCGGCGTGGTCGGCGTCTAGCAAACGCGCATCACCGTTGATGCGGTCATAGGTGGCGCCGGTGTACCAAGCGGGTCCAGCAGGCGATGTGATGTTGTGCACAAAGCTGCCATTGCCGTTCACAGGTGTAGCGGGCATATGCGCGTTCGCAG
>CANGOY010000165.1 GCA_947455585.1 Comamonadaceae bacterium | reverse complement strand
GGGCAATTTGATTTATAGAAAAGCGGCACGTAACTTTGGCCCCGTGATGGCCATGGCAGCCAAGAAAACGGTTGCGACAGTGCACCGCGTGGTGGAGCTCGGTCAGCTCGATCCTGAAGCCATCGTGACCCCTGGAATTTTTGTGAATCACATAGTTCTAATTGATCACAAGGCAACGGTTAGCGGCGGCTTCAAGACGGCGATCTAAGGAAATTGATATGAATGCATTCAAACGTCGAACCAAAGAAGAACTGGCACAACTGGTGGCTCAGGACATCCCTGAAGGAGCTTATGTGAACTTGGGCATTGGCCAGCCAACACTGGTCGCGAACTTCATCCCAAAGGAACGAGAGGTCATTCTTCAGAGTGAAAACGGCATCTTAGGAATGGGGCCTGCACCGCTGGCGGGTGATGAAGACTTCGATTTGATTAATGCGGGCAAACAGCCAGTCACTTTGCTAAAGGGCGGGGCATTTTTTCATCATGCCGACAGCTTTGCCATGATGCGTGGTGGGCATTTGGATATTTGTGTTTTAGGCGCGTTTCAAGTCTCAGCCAGCGGCGACTTGGCCAACTGGAGTACTGGCGAACAGGGCGCTATTCCTGCTGTGGGAGGTGCCATGGATTTGGCGGTGGGCGCCAAGCAAACTTGGGTGATGATGGATTTGTTCACCAAGACAGGTGAGAGCAAGATTGTTTCTGCTTGCTCTTACCCGCTCACAGGTTTGGGTTGCGTCAGCCGCATCTATTCAGACTTAGCAACGTTGTCTTGTGGGCCTGATGGCCTGGGGTTGATTGACATCATTGATGGCCTTGATGTTGGCACCCTTTCGCAGCGCATTGGCTTGCCAGTGCGAGCCTGAAGTCCAAACGGGACGTCTGCTTTACCAGCTGCCAATGTTGGGCATGTCAACCCAAGGTGCTTGAGGCGCCAACGCATTGCCTTTTTGCAATAGCTCAATCGAAATGTCGTCCGGCGAACGCACAAACGCCATGCGGCCATCGCGTGGGGGCCGAAGAATGGTCACGCCATGTGCTTGCAACTTTTCGCAAGTGGCATAAATGTCATCCACGGCATATGCCAAATGGCCGAAGTTGCGACCGCCTGTGTAGGCCTCTGCGTCCCAGTTGTAAGTGAGCTCCACCTGCGCGTCTTCATCGCCAGGAGCGGCAAGGTAGACCAGCGTGAAGCGGCCTTGTGGGTGCTCGTTGGTGCGCAGCACCGTCAGGCCCAGCGCGTCCCGGTAGAAGCGCAATGAGGCTTCTAGGTCGGTCACACGCACCATGGTGTGCAGGTATTTCATGGTGGGCCTTTGTTTAAAGTGCAGGGTAGTCGGTATAGCCGACGGGGCCGGGTGAGTAGAAAGTGTTGGGGTTGGCGTCATTCAAAGCTGCATTCAATTTCAAACGCTCGACCAAGTCGGGGTTAGAGATGAACAAACGACCAAATGCCACGGCGTCTGCACGGCCACTGTCGATGGCATTGATGGCCATTTGGCGGTCGTAACCGTTGTTGGCGATGTAGGTGCCTTTGAAGGCTTGACGCGCGGCGGCATAGTCAAAGCCCGGCACATCACGCGGGCCACCTGTCTCGCCTTCGATGAAGTGAATGAAGGCGATGCCACGCTTGTTGAGTTCATCCACCAAGTGGCCAAATACCGCTTGTGGGTTGCTGTCGGACGAATCGTTGAATGGCGTGAGGGGCGACAAACGAATGCCGACGCGGCCTGCACCGATTTCGGCCACACAGGCGTCCACCACTTCGAGTGCAAAGCGACCGCGGTTTTCAATTGAGCCACCGTATTCGTCGGTGCGGTGGTTGGAGCCGTCGCGGATGAACTGGTCAACCAGATAGCCGTTGGCGCCATGAATTTCGACGCCATCAAAACCCGCCCGAATGGCGTTGGCTGCGGCGTGGCGAAATTGCTGCACCACCTCTTTGATTTCAGCCAACGACAAAGCGTGCGGCACGGGTACATCGACTTTGCCGCCGTGTGTGTAGGCCACCACTTTGGGTTGAATGGCCGAAGGCGCCACGGGTTGAGGGCCACCTGTGAGGTCAGGGTGGGTGATGCGACCCACATGCCAAATTTGCGCGATGATTTTTGAGCCCGCGTCGTGCACGGCTTTTGTGATGTGCTTCCAGCCTTCGACTTGGGCGTCTGAATAAATGCCGGGTGTGGCCATGTAGCCCTTGCCAACGGGTGACACCTGTGTGCCCTCGCTGATGATGAGGCCTGCACCGCTGCGTTGGCGGTAGTAATCCACATTCATGGCGCTGCCTGGAATGTCGCCCTTGGCTTCATCAGCGCGGCTGCGTGTGAGCGGGGCCATGACGATGCGGTTGGCTACCTCGATGTCGCCGATACGTGTGGGTTGGAAGAGTTGAGATGTCGTCATAGGTGATTTCTAAAATGCTTGAAAAAATGTAGCTTTGTTATAGATGGGGCGCATTTTTGCTTTTTCAAGCGGCCCATTTCGTTGTTCCGCTAATATGTCCTTATCTTAAAAGGGACATCGAATGAAACAATGGGTGGCGTGTACGTTGGCATTGGCCTGTGCATTTGTTTTTGCTTCAGACGATTACAAAATCAAAGTCGATGTGACGCAGCAAGGCAATGTTTTTCATACCCAAGCCAGTTTTTATTTGCCCCTGAGCGGTTGTCAGTCCTACCGCTACATCACAGATTACGACGCTGCCACCAACATTCCCGGCGTGGTGGCGTCCACCACCACACGCCTAGATGCCCGCAAAGCGCGTGTGGAGCGTTTGCTGCAAGAGCGCATTTTGTTTTTCCCCATCAAGATGCGCATGGTGTTGGAGGTGACAGAGTTACCCAATCAAGGCACGGACTTTGTGCAAATCAGTGGTGAAGCCAAGTCGTACAAAGGGGCGTGGCGCTTAGAGCCCGAGGGCGGTGGCACGCTGTTCAAGTACCGCACGGAATCTGAACCCGATTCCTTCTTGCCCAAAGCGGTGATTGAGTACTTCATCAAAAACCGCTTGAACAGCAGTTTTGAAGCCATGGCCAAGGCGGGGGCTGAGCGCGTGAAGCAACCTTGCTGAGTTAGGGCAATCGCGGCGCAGTTTGCAGCAAAACACCTACTTCGTTTTTCCACCACTTCGCTTGACCTGTGGTGCCGTGTCCCGCGGTTTGTTCGCTCGCAGGAATGAGTAACAAGCGTGAGTTTGGAATTTTTTCCAGCGCTTGGTTCATCACATTGAGTTCGGGTGGATTGCGTTCATCGTCTGCTGAATTGATGGCGAGCAAGGTGGCTTTTGTTTTTTCGATTTGATTCAGTGGGTTGTAATCTCGCGAAGCATCCCATTGGTAGAGGTGGTCATTTGCATCGCCTGCAAAAGGTGCACTGAGGCGTTGATTTACCACTTGGTCGGCTTTCTCACGTGTCGGTGCCAAGTGCTGCAAGCCTTGGTTGCCGCCGTTTGTGCCGAGTGCATAAAAGACCGATGCAAATTGCAAGCTGCGTGGCTGCTTGGTGTAGTTGCCATTCATCCATTCGGGGTCGTTGCGGATGCTGTCAATGATGAGGCGACGCATCATCCAATTGCGGCCCGACATTGCTGATGGCATGGCGGCCATGGGGACCAAGATGTCTGAGAAGCCTGGGTATTGAATACCCCATAGCCAAGTCTGCATTCCCCCCATGGAGTTGCCTAAGACCATGCGAACGTGTTTGAGGTTTAAACCTTCGGTGAGCAAGCGGTATTGCGCCAAGACCATGTCGTCATAGTTGTAGCGCGGAAATTTGGCGCGCATGCCATCAGAGGGCTTGCTAGATTTGCCTGTGCCAATCGCATCTGGCAACACGATGAAGTATTTGGTGGCATCTAAGGGCTGACCGGGGCCAAATAGTTCGGCACCGAAAGCGTTGTTGAGCATGCCAACACCGGTGCCTGTGGTGCCATGAAGAATCACCACAGGTTCGCCAGCAGGATTACCAAGGGTGGTGTAGCCAATGTTCAGCGAAGGCATCACCTCACCGGTGTGGAAACGAAAATCTTTCGCCGCCCAAACTTCTGTTTTTTGATTAGGAAAATTTTGCGCCAAGGCGGCAGAACTTTGAAGTTGCATCAACACAAACAAACACAGCATTAAAAATTTGCGCATACCTTCTCCAGGGTTACTTCTGTTGGTTCAGCCAAGCCAAACCGTCGTGCGTGCCGTTGGGTGCAGCGCCGCGGGCAGGGCGGTACTCGCAACCAATCCAGCCGTCCCAGCCGCAAGCAGCAGACACTTCATCAATCACATCAAAGAGGTAAGGGTGGTTGAGTTCGCCCAAGTCGGGCTCGTGGCGCATGGGCACACCTGCAATTTGGAAATGGCCCACACGGCCCGTGGGCAAATATTGGCGAATCTTGCTGGCTAGGTCGCCCTCCATGATTTGGCAGTGGTACAGGTCCATTTGCACTTTCACGTTGGAGGCGCCGATGTGCTGGACGATGTTGTGCGCTTGCGCTTGGTAGTTCAAGAAAAAGCCCGGAATGTCGCGGGTGTTGATGGGTTCTATCAGCACATCTCGGCCAGACTTTTGAGCCTCGGCTGCAGCCCAAGCGATGTTATGAATGTAGGTTTTTTCTAGCGTTGTAGGGTCTGTGCCTTCGGGTTTTAAACCCGCCATGACGTGGATGCGCGGGCAGTTCAAGACGTCGGCATATTCCAGCGCTTTGAGAAAGCCTATTTGAAATTCGTTTTCGCGTCCGGGCAAGCAGGCCAAACCGCGCTCGCCAGCGTCCCAGTCTCCGGGAGGTGCGTTGAAGAGCACTTGCTGCAAGCCTTTGTCGCCCAAGCGTTGCTTGATGTCTTGGGCATCAAATGCGTAGGGGAATAAATATTCCACAGCTTTGAAGCCGTCTTTGGCGGCTGCGGCAAAGCGGTCAAGAAACGCATGCTCGTTGTAGAGCATGCTGAGGTTGGCGGCAAAACGTGGCATAGGTGTGTCTTTG
>CANGOY010000164.1 GCA_947455585.1 Comamonadaceae bacterium | reverse complement strand
TTTGCGGCTGATGTCGATGCGCGTCATGTTTTTGACGGGCGTGAGAGCTTGGCAGCTGGCGGCGCGGAATGAAGTGAAGTCGTGTTCACCCATCAAATACTGCGCGGCTTGTTGCATAGCCTCAAGGTCGAGCGGGCGGTACACCCAGCCCACGCGACCCACCTCCACGCTGGGGCGCACGGCTGATTCGAGCAACACATAGGCATAGCGGCGCGAAATGGCGCTGCTGCGGCAGTGAAATTCGCGGGGCACTTCACGCGCCCATTGCACGGCAATGTCGAGTGGCAAATAGCGGTTGGTGCCGCGCAGCCAAGATTGGTCGGTGCGCTCTAGCTCGGTGTCAAAGTGAATGACTTGCATGAGGCCATGCACACCTGAATCGGTGCGGCCGGCACACAAAGTAGAGATGGAGGTTTGGGTGAATTTGGCCAGCGCTTTTTCAAGTTTATCCTGCACCGTTTTGCCCGAGGACTGGCTTTGCCAGCCTTCGTAGGCTTGGCCGTTGTAGCTCAAGCCCATCGCAATGCGCATGCGGCTTAGCCTCGTTCAGCCAGCCACTTGAGGGCTTTTGCTTTGTCAGCGCCCGAGGCTTCGTTGGCCACTTCTTCCATCAAAGCACGGCTGGTGTGCAGCTGGCCCAGGTTCCACAGCTCGTCGGCCAAGTCAATGCGCACTTGGTAAGGGCTGGGGCTGCCCACGTCGTCCAAGTCCAAAGAAATGTTGGGCATTTCCATGGTGGGGCGAGCGGGTTGAGCCGCGCTGTGGAGGTGTTCTTCTTCGAGCTCATCCTCGTCATAAGCGTGGTCGTGAGAGTGCTCGTGCGTGTCGTGTGCATGTGTGGCGACATCGTGGATGTAGGCGCGCTCGACGGGCTCTTGATGGTCGTGCTCGGGCAAGTCCAAATTGAACTTCACGTTGAGCGGTGGCAAGCCTTGAATGTCGTCTTCACTCTTATTCAAAGCACGGCGGCGCCACAAGCCTGCCAACACCAAGATGGCAATCAAGCTGCCAGCGCCCACAGGCGTGAGGCTGTGTTCGCGCAGTTCGTTGAGCCATTCGCCGTTGGCTTCGGCTGCACTGGCGGGCACGTCCACGGGCAACACGCCGCCAGCAGAGGTTGCGTCAGACGCCGCGTCAGCTGCGCCGGTCACCGTGGCCGCTGCAATCTTGCCCAGTTCGGCAATGTTACGGCTCAGCTCGGCAGCGCGGCTAGCCACGTCTTGGGCTTCGCGTTGCTGCGCAATTTTTTCTTCAGCAGCAGAGTCTTTTTTGCCGGGCTTGGCCAAGGTCAACTTGTCTTGGTTGGCCTTGGCGTTTTTGTTTTGGACTTTGGCTTCTAGCTTGCCGGCACTGTCGCGGGCCACCTTGGGCACGTTGCCGCCAGGGGCGCGAGCGGCCAGTTCGGCGCGGTAGGCTTCAAAGTCTTTGGTTTGAACTTGAATTTCGCGGCGAGCTTCGTCGCGTGAAATGGCTTTGGCTTCTTGCTCGGTTGGCAAGGTCAGCAAAGCGCCTTCTTTCATGCGGTTGACGTTGGCGTCCACAAACGCATCGGGGTTGTTGCGCAGTAGGGCGACCAGCATTTGCTCCAACGACACGTTGTCTGGCATTTTGTTGGCTGTCAATTCACTGGCGGTGTCGCCACGTTTGACCAGAATTTGGCCGTCCGTCGAACTGACCGATGGCATGGGCGTTTTTCCGCCGCGGCCATCGATGGTTCCCGGCATGACCGGCGCGGTCGACTTTTTGGTGCTGCCATCATCAATGGACAGGCTCACATCACGCAACAAGCGGCCAGTGGCCCAGCGCAAATCAATCAGCAAATCCAAAAAGTTACTGGTGATGGGCTGTTTGCTGGTGATTTTTATGTAGGGCCATCCGTGGTCTCGGCGCAACAGTTGCACCTGAACCTCGAGCGGTTGGCCGTTGACCAGAGGTGCCTCTACCTTGGCGGCTTTGTAAACCTCAGGGCTGGCAATCGTGGCTTGAAGTTCGATTTGTTCAGCAATGGTGATTTCGCTGACATCGATCTCGACGCGCAAAGCCTCGCCCTGCTTGCTTTGCACAACAGGACGACTCAAAGTGAGCGCCTGCGCACTGCCGAAAAACGACAGGGACAAGGCTGCACACAAAGCAGTTTGTTGAAACAAATGAGCAGCAGAGCGGTGGGCTTTTTTCATACTCTGAGATATTACTTTGTTTTACGCTTCAAGCAGGATGCGCAGCATGCGGCGCAATGGCTCGGCAGCGCCCCACAAAAGCTGGTCACCCACGGTGAACGCGCCCAAGTAGTCATTGCCCATCGCCATTTTGTGCAGACGACCCACTGGCACAGTGAGCGTGCCGGTCACGGCTGCGGGTGTCAGGTCACGTTCGCTGATTTCGCGCACGTTCGGCACCACTTTGACCCAGTCGTTGGCTTGGCCCAAGATGCTTTCGATCTCGTCCATCGGCACGTCTTTTTTCAGCTTGATGGTCAAGCCTTGTGAGTGGCAACGCATGGCGCCAATGCGCACACACAAACCGTCGATTGGGATCGAGCCCGCCGTGCGGAACGCTGGGTTGCCCAAGATCTTGTTGCACTCAGCACCGCCTTTCCACTCTTCCTTGCTTTGGCCGTGTTCCACGGGCACGTCAATCCAAGGGATCAAGCTGCCAGCCAAGGCGGTGTTGCGGAAGTTTTTGGTAGGAAACGCTGCGCTGCGCATGGTGGCCGACACTTTGCGGTCGATGTCCAAGATGGCAGAAGAGGGGTTGGCCAAGTCGTCTTTCACGGCGTCGTGCAAAGCACCCATTTGGCTCAGCAACTCGCGCATGTTTTGTGCACCCGCGCCCGAAGCCGCTTGGTACGTCATGGCGCTGACCCACTCCACCATGTTGTGTTGGAACAAGCCGCCCAAGCCCATGAGCATCAAGCTCACGGTGCAGTTGCCGCCGATCCAGTTTTTGCCGCCTTTGCTCAAGGCCGCGTCGATGACGTTGCGGTTGACGGGGTCGAGCACGATGATGGCGTCGTCGGCCATGCGCAGGCTAGAAGCTGCGTCAATCCAGTGGCCGTTCCAACCCGCTGCGCGCAGCTTGGGGTACACCTCTTTGGTGTAGTCGCCACCTTGGCAGGTCAGCACGATGTCGCACTTTTTCAGTGCTTCGATGTCGTTGGCGTCTTTGAGCGTGGTTTCGTTCTTGGCTTGCGCGGGGGCTTTGCCACCTGCGTTAGACGTGGAGAAGAACACGGGTTCGATCAGGTCGAAATCCTTCTCTTGAACCATGCGGTCGATCAATACCGAGCCGACCATGCCGCGCCAACCGACTAAACCTACTAACTTGCTCATTTTTCAACGCCTTTTCAAATGTAGAAAACAGTGCCAGACCAGACTGTTTGCCCGGCTCGTCTGGCCGGGTGGGCGCACGACGAACCGGAGCGTTTAGCCCTTAATGGTCGTGGTTTTGATGGTGATTGCACGCGCGCAAGCAGCCACCCGTGCGGGGACTGCGGAGTTCAAAGAGAACGAGCGAGCGTGAAACATGGCTGCCATTGTAGTGGATGGGGGCTTGCGAGTGACTGTAAAACCTTTCAAAGGTAACTATTAGGAATTAATTTAGATCTGAATGAATTCATAATGACGCGTTTATTTTTCAGAGGATGAGTACATGAAATTCGAAGAATGTGTGGCTATCAAGGCGCCAATAGCAAAAGTATTTGCTATGTACGCTGATGTGGGGAGTTGGAAACTATGGGATCCAGATGTCCAGAGTTCTACTATCGAAGGTCCTTTTGTATCTGGTGCTTTGGGTAATCTTCAACCAACAAAGGGGCCAAAAGCAAAAATTGTTTTCAAGGAGGTTGTGCCTAATTCCTCATTCACCGTTGAGAGCAAACTGCCTTTGTGTGTGATGCGCTTCGAACATGAGTTATCTGAGGTGGACGGTCAAACCTTGGCCGTTCATCGCGTTATTTTCGAGGGTGTACTTTCGCCAGTGTTTGGTCGATTGATTGGTAGTCAAATTAAAAAATGTTTGCCTCACACGCTTGGGGGGTTGAAACGCGCAGTTGAGATGTGAGTCATTTGCTCCGAACAGCACACCTTAAATCAAGTATCCCATGGAATACAATCAGGCGACGATTGAAATTAGGCAAACCGAACACTACGCACGTTGGTTTGCATCGCTGCGTGATCGCATGACGAGAGCGCGAATTGATATTCGAATTCGTCGACTGTCTTTGGGTAATTTTGGCGATGTAAAGTCTGTAGGCGCAGGCATATCAGAGTTACGCATTGACCACGGACCAGGCTATCGCATCTATTTTGTCCAGCGTGGCACTGAACTTGTGGTGTTGTTGGCTGGTGGTGATAAGGGCAGTCAGTCGCGCGACATTGCGACGGCACACGAGATGGCAAAGATGCTTTAGGAGAGATACATGGCAAATAACGCAACCCGCACTTGGGATGCTGCGGAGCATCTCAAAACCGAAGAAGACATGGCGGCCTATTTAGAGGCAGCGTTAGAAGAGGGCGATTCCGCTTTGATTGCCGCGGCGCTAGGGGATATTGCGCGTGCGAAGGGCATGTCTCAAGTGGCTCGCGATACGGGGCTTGGTCGTGAAAGCCTTTACAAAGCTTTGTCGTCCACGGGCAACCCAGAGCTGGCGACCATCATCAAAGTAGTTCACGCTTTGGGGCTTCGGCTTCACGCAACTGCCCAATAAAAAACGCGCCTTTAAAGGCGCGTTTTTCGTTAGCAAGGTTATGTTGAATTAACTCAACGCCTTCACCACCGCATCACCCATCTGAGCCGTACCCACTTTGGTTGTGCCTTCGCTGTAGATGTCGGGGGTGCGCAGGCCTTGAGCCAACACTGCCTTCACCGCTGTCTCAATACGATCAGCCGCTGTAGCTTGGTTCAAGCTAAAGCGCAACATCATCGCGGCGCTGAGGATGGTAGCCAAGGGGTTGGCCACGCCTTTGCCAGCGATGTCGGGGGCGCTGCCGTGGCTAGGTTCGTACAAGCCTTGGTTCTTTGAGTTCAAAGAAGCAGAAGGCAACATGCCGATAGAGCCAGTCAGCATAGATGCTTCGTCGCTCAAGATG
>CANGOY010000163.1 GCA_947455585.1 Comamonadaceae bacterium | reverse complement strand
TTTTTTTCCGAAGATTAACGAGGATCAGAACCTCGACATGCCCTGCCACGCGTCCGAACCCATGTCGAAACCAGTGCAGCCCCAAGTCTTCTATTTTAGGCCTCCGCCAGCAATTGCAAGAGCTTATTTGGTGAATCAACAGATAAATCTGCACCCCAGGTGCTGACATCGGTCTTTTCGCCCAAATATCCATAGGTGGCAGCCACGGTGGGCATGCCTGCGGCACGGCCCGCGGCAATGTCACGCTCGTCATCGCCCACATACAAACACACCTCGGGCGGCAAGGCCAAACGGCGGGCGGCTTCAAGCAGTGGCTCGGGATGCGGCTTGGGATGCGGCGTGGTGTCGCCACTCACAATGGCGCGAGCACTGGCAAACAGGGGCAAGGCTGCTGTCAGCGGGTCAGTAAAACGCGCCATTTTGTTGGTCACCACACCCCACGACATTTGACGCAGTTGAAGGTGCTCAATCAAATCGTCCACGCCGTCAAACACATAGGTGTGTACGGTCATGGCTGCTTCGTAGTTGGCAAAGAACTCTTCGCGCATGGCCATGAAGTCTTGGTGCTCAGGCGTCATGTCAAACGCCACTTTCAGCATGCCGCGCGCACCTGCACCTGCCAGCGGGCGGTACAGCTCATAAGGCAGCGAGGGCATGCCACGGTCGATGCGCATTTTGTCGGCGGCGGCGCCTAGGTCTGGGGCGCTGTCAATCAAGGTGCCGTCCAAGTCGAACAGCACGGCACGAATATTTTTCAGCATCACAGCGGCCTTTGCGTGGCAACCATGTAGTTGACGCTGGTGTCGCCACTCAGCCAATAACGACGAGTCAGCGGGTTGTATTCCATGCCACGGGTGTGTTGCCACTCTAGGCCTGATTCACGGCAATCACGCGCCAGCTCGCTGGGACGGATAAATTTGGCGTACTCGTGTGTGCCACGCGGCAACAAGTTCAACACATACTCGGCGCCCACAATGGCAAACAAAAACGACTTGGCATTGCGGTTCAATGTGGAGAAAAACACATGGCCGCCTGGCTTAACCAGCTGCGCGCAGGCACGCACGATAGACGATGGGTCTGGCACGTGCTCTAACATTTCCATGCAGGTCACCACATCAAAGCTAGCAGGCTGTTCGGCAGCCAACGCCTCCACAGCCACTTCGCGGTATTGCACGTTGGGTGTTTGTGCCTCCAAAGCATGCAATTGAGCGACCTTCAGGGACTTGGTGGCGAGGTCAATGCCCAGAGCATACGCACCTGAACGCGCCATGGCGTCGGTCAAAATGCCGCCACCGCAACCGACATCGAGCACCTTTTGACCTTGCAATGGTGCAATGCCGTTGATCCACTCTAAGCGGAGTGGATTGATTTGGTGCAACGGGCGAAATTCACTCTCTGGGTCCCACCAACGGTGGGCTAAGTCAGAAAACTTGGCCAATTCGGCCTGATCAACATTGGTGTGAGTGGCAGTGGTTTGCATGGTGTGTATTCTCGTTCAAGCAAAAAGAAACCCCGCCGAAGCGGGGTTTCTTTTTTAGATCAGGTCAGATCAGTTCTTGCGGGTGCCCACAACTTCGATCTCAACGCGACGGTTTTTAGCGCGACCTTCTTTGGTCTTGTTGCTAGCCACAGGTTGCTTCTCGCCTTTGCCTTCTGTGTAGATGCGGTTTTTCTCGATGCCTTTAGACACCAAGTAAGCCTTCACAGCTTCAGCGCGACGCACTGACAATTTTTGGTTGTAAGCATCAGAGCCAATAGAGTCAGTGTGACCCACAGCGATGATGACTTCCAAGTTGATGCCTTTAACTTTAGACACCAAGTCGTCCAACTTAGCTTTGCCAGCTGGCTTGACCACTGATTTGTCAAAGTCAAAGAATGCGTCAGCAGCGTAAGTCACTTTAGAAGCTGCAGCAACAACAGGAGTTGCAGCTTTAGCAGCGACAGCGCCATCACAACCAGGAGCAGCCGTAGCGGGTGTCCAGTTGGCATCGCGCCAGCAATCGCCTGTGGAGTTCTTCCACACGTCGCCTGAAGCATTGCGCCAGTTATCAACGTTTTGAGCCAAAGCAGCAGTTGCCAAAGCAGCGGTAGCAACAAAAGCTGCCAAGTTCTTCAAGTTTTTCATGATTCACCTCTGAGGGATTTATAAGCCGCAGACCACTCTGCGAATTCAGGCAGTCCAGGTGGGCACACCTATGACGCTTCCAAAGATTGTGCCATAACCAAAAGGAGCCACTTCTACTCATAACAAGGCTTAACAAATTAAGCGAGGAGCTGTTGCATTGCTGCCACAACTGGACAGGCCACTTATCAGCCTAAAATGTTCGGTTTCCTGCTTTACGGCCTCTTTCATGACCCAGTTCGCCAAAGAAACCTTGCCCATCAGCCTAGAAGAGGAGATGCGTCGCAGCTACCTAGATTACGCCATGAGCGTGATTGTGGGCCGCGCCCTCCCCGATGCGCGTGACGGCTTAAAGCCTGTGCACCGTCGCGTCTTGTTCGCGATGCACGAGCTCAACAACGACTGGAACCGTCCTTATAAAAAGTCAGCCCGTATCGTGGGTGACGTGATTGGTAAATACCATCCCCACGGTGACAGCGCTGTGTACGACACCATCGTGCGTATGGCCCAAGACTTTTCGTTGCGCCACATGTTGGTTGACGGCCAAGGTAACTTCGGCTCGGTCGACGGTGACAACGCTGCGGCCATGCGTTACACGGAAATTCGCTTGTCCAAAATCGCTCACGAGATGTTGAGCGACATCGACAAAGAAACCGTCGACTTCGGCCCGAACTATGACGGCTCTGAAAAAGAACCGTTGGTTTTGCCAAGCCGCATTCCTAACTTGCTGGTCAATGGCTCCTCCGGCATTGCCGTGGGTATGGCCACCAACATCCCACCTCACAACTTGAACGAAGTGGTGGATGCGTGTTTGCACATGCTGCGCAACCCAGAAGCCACCATTGATGAGTTGATGGAAATCATCCCCGCGCCAGACTTCCCGACCGCCGGCATTATTTATGGCATCAGCGGCGTCAAAGACGGCTACCGCACAGGCCGTGGCCGTGTGGTGATGCGCGCCAAGTGCCACTTTGAAGACATCGACAAAGGCCAACGCCAGTCCATCATCGTGGACGAACTGCCTTACCAAGTGAACAAAAAGACCTTGCAAGAACGCATGGCCGAGTTGGTTCACGAGAAGAAGATTGAAGACATCAGCCACATCCAAGACGAGTCTGACAAGTCGGGCATGCGCTTGGTGATTGAACTCAAACGTGGTGCCGTGCCTGAGGTGGTGTTGAACAACCTCTACAAACAAACTCAGCTGCAAGATACCTTTGGTATCAACATGGTGGCTTTGATTGACGGCCAACCAAAGCTGTGTAATTTGCGCGATTTGATTGCCGTGTTCTTGGGCCACCGCCGCGAAGTGGTGACACGCCGCACCATCTTTACCCTGCGCAAAGCCCGAGAACGCGGCCATGTGCTGGAAGGCTTGGCCGTGGCCTTGGCCAACATCGACGAGTTCATCCGCATCATTCGTAACGCGCCCACACCTCCTGTGGCCAAGGCCGAATTGATGACCAAGTCATGGGACAGTCAACTGGTGCGCGAAATGCTCACACGTAGCCGCGCCGATGGCGGCGTGATCAACGCTGACGACTACCGCCCCGATGGTTTGGAAAAAGAATTTGGCATGGGCAACGACGGCCTGTACCGTTTGAGCGAAACCCAAGCCCAAGAAATTTTGCAAATGCGTCTGCAACGCTTGACGGGTCTTGAGCAAGACAAGATCGTCAACGAATACAAAGACGTCATGGCCGAGATCGACGACTTGCTCGACATCTTGGCTAAGCCCGAACGCGTCTCCACCATCATTGGTGACGAGCTGACTGTGGTGAAAAACGAATTTGGCCAAAGCAAGCTCGGCGCACGCCGTAGTGTGATTGAGCACAACGCCCAAGACTTAGGTACCGAAGACCTGATCACGCCCACCGACATGGTGGTCACGCTCAGCCACAGCGGCTACATCAAGAGCCAACCCCTGTCTGAATACCGCGCCCAAAAACGCGGCGGTCGCGGCAAACAAGCCACAGCCAACAAAGAAGACGATTGGGTGGACCAACTCTTCATCGCCAACACGCACGATTATTTGCTGTGCTTCTCCAACCGTGGCCGCTTGTACTGGCTCAAGGTTTGGGAAGTGCCTGCGGGCTCACGCGGCTCACGTGGCCGCCCCATCGTCAACATGTTCCCATTGCAAGAGGGCGAAAAAATCAACGTCGTCTTGGCATTGACTGGCGAAGCCCGTACTTTCCCTGAAGACCAATTTGTATTCATGGCCACGTCCATGGGCACCGTCAAAAAGACCTCTCTCGACGAATTCAACAACCCGCGCAAGGGCGGCATCATTGCCGTTAACTTGGACGACGGTGACTTCTTGGTTGGCGCAGCTCTCACCGACGGCAAGCACGACGTGATGCTGTTCAGCGACGGCGGTAAAGCCGTGCGTTTTGACGAAAACGACGTACGCCCCTTGGGTCGCAGTGCCCGCGGTGTGCGCGGCATGATGATTGAAGAAGGCCAAAGCGTCATCGCCATGTTGGTGTCTGAGCAAGAAGACCCAGCAGCCACGGCCGACGAAACCGTGGCTCGCGCCAGCGTGTTGACCGCTACCGAAAATGGCTATGGCAAACGCACGAACATCAGCGAATACACCCGCCATGGCCGCGGCACCAAAGGCATGATTGCCATACAGCAATCTGAGCGTAACGGCAAAGTTGTAGCAGCAACCCTAGTGCAGGCCGACGACGAAATCATGCTCATCACCGACACCGGCGTGTTGGTGCGCACCCGCGTGGCTGAAATTCGCGAAATGGGCCGCGCCACACAAGGTGTGACCTTGATTGGTTTGGACGAAGGCGCCAAACTCAGCGGCTTGCAACGCATTGTTGAAAACGATGCCGCCATCGGCGGCAGCGAGACAGAAGCTGATGGCGCTGAAGGTAATACCGACGCTTCAAACGAAGGTTAATCTGCGCATGAACCGCCCCTTTAACTTTTCCGCAGGTCCAGCGGCCATGCCGTT
>CANGOY010000162.1 GCA_947455585.1 Comamonadaceae bacterium | reverse complement strand
TAGACCTTGTAGCCAGCGTGTGCGCCGCCCACATCGCCACTAGGCACGGTGAGCCCCCATGCACGCGGCAAGGCGAGGTAAGTCGATGCATCGCACAACGCAACTTCATGAAACACACCTTTGCCATGCGCTTTGCCTGGGCGTTGACGTAACAGCAATGCTTGCAGCAGCGCTTCGGTGGTGAATAAAGAGCCACCCATGTCTGCATACAAGCTGGCTGGCATCTCTAAACCATTCACTAAGCCGCTGTCTGCTTGGTAGGTCAGGTCGTGTCCGGCTTCTTCAGCGCGCTCGCCTGGGGCGCCCACGATGCTCACCACGCACAAAGCGGGGTAGCGCTTGTGTAGTTCTTTCCAAGCCAGCCCAAGCTTGACTAAAGCTGAAGGCCGGAAGGATGTGATGAGCACATCGGTATTTGCCAGTTGCTTGTGAAGCACCGCTTGGCCGCGTTCAGATTTCAAATCCGCTTGCAACACCTTCAAACCCTTGTGCATTTCTGCATAGGCAGCAGGCTTGTAGATGCCCATCGGGTCTGCGGTGATCATGCCGCTGGGCGCGAGTGGTTCAAGCTTGGTGCACTTGGCGCCCATGGCCTGCAGCCGCATCACAGCGGCTGGGCCTGGCAGGTTCAAAGCGAGGGTGAGGACGTGCACCCCTTTGAGCGGGGCGGCAGTGGCGGATGTGTGATGTGCAGCAGTCATGCCCCCATTATCGGGCGACGACAGGCTCCACACCGGTTTGACGAATCGTCTCAGCGACTTCTGGGGATTGGAAGAATTTAATCAGTTGTTTGGCAGTGTCTTGTTCGGTTGAGCCTTCGACCAAGCCAGCAGAGAAGAAGATGGTTTGTTGCACGGATTCGGGCAAGGTGCCAATGAAGTCCAACTCTTTGAAGTAAATCAACTCGCTCACTTGTTGAAAGCCCAGCTCTGCATCACCGCGTGCCACCACTGCGCCCACGCGCTCGCTCATGATTTTCTTGGCCGTGTCTTTGAGTTGCTCAGCCACGCCGAGTTTGGGAAACAACTCAGTCGACAAATACGTGCCACTGGCACTGGCCGAGTAGGCGATGGACTTGGCGTTGAGCAAGGTTTGCTTCAATGCGTCGACTGTGCTGATGTCTGGCTTAGGCGTACCCTTGCGCACAGCCGCACCAATTTGCGAGCGCACCAGGTCCACACGGCTGCCTTTGATGACATTGCCGTTTTTAATCAAGGCCTCCAAGCCGCCATCTGACAAGATGACCAAGTCAAACTTCTCGCCACGTGAGAAGCGGGTTGGAATGGAGTCAGGCGCATTGCCCACGGACGCGCCAAAGGCGCTGATGACTTTGTGACCCGTTTGCTTTTCAAACTCGGGCACGAGTTTTTTGTACGCCTCGGTGAACGCGCCCGAGGTGATGACGCGAATCTCTGCCGCTTGCGCCACTTGCGAAGCGGCAAGGAAAAATCCAAGGCCAACCAGTAGCAGGCGGCGTGTGATGTTGTGTGCAAATGTCATGTGTTGTCTCCGTTAATTTCTAGTTTTATTCACCCGTGATTTTTCGTTCACGAATCACGCGGCCCCAAGTGGCAGATTCTTTGGCAATGTATTTGGCCAATTCGTCGCGCGTGCCGGGCTGGGGTGTGAGACCGTGGCTGTTGAGCTGCTCCACCACATCAGGGGACTTCAACACTTTGACGAGCTCTGTGTTCCAACGGTCCAAGATGGGCGCAGGCACTTTGGATGAAGCCACAAACGCATACCAGTTGGTGGCGCTAAAGCCTGGATAGCCAGATTCGGCCACAGTTGGAATTTTGGGGAGTTGTTTCAAGCGTTGTGCACCTGTGCTCGCCAATGGAATGAGCTTGCCAGTTTCGATGTACGCCTGTGACGTGGAGTACGTCGAGAAGTAGGCCGCGACACGACCACCGAGCAAGTCTTGCAAAGCGGGCGCGCCGCCTTTGTAAGGCACGTGCACCGTGTCGATGCCGGCCATGTCGTCGAGCAATTCACCCGCGAGGTGCGAGGCAGAACCTGGGCCTGTAGATGCGTAGTCGAGCTTGTTTGGGTTCTTCTTTGCGTAAGCGATGTACTCTGCAAAGGTTTTGATGCCTGTGCCCGAGTGCACCACCAACACGTTGGGGAAGTTCACACCCATGGTGATGGGAGAGAGGTCTTTGACAGGGTCATAAGGGACCTTCATCATGTGCGGTGCAATGGTGAGCGGGCCGACTGAGCCAAACAAAATCGTACTGCCGTCGGTTGGGCCGTTGGCAGCGAACTGATGCGCAATGTTGCCGCCTGCACCACCGCGGTTATCGATCACCACAGAAGCGCCAATGTTGTCGCCTAGCTTTTTGGCAATGATGCGCGCTGCTGTATCAGCTGCGCCGCCCGCTGCAAAGCCCACCACCATGGTGATGGTTTTCTTTGGCGGGAACTCTTGTGCTTGAACTGCCAAGCTTGATAGGCCTAGTGCAATCAATGCACAGGTGTTGATGAAATGACGTTTGTTCATGGTTGTCCCCTTTAAATTATTCGCTGCCAACACCGATAGGGTTGGGTTGTCGTTTTTCTACTGCAAACCGCAGCAAGGCTGCCGTTCTAAAAATGCCGTGTGCAAATTTGCCGTAGGGCAAGGTGGCAAACAAGGCCATCACCACACCCAAGTGAATCGCCAGTAAGGTAGGCAATGCCACGCCGCCGCGACCTAGCCACAAAGCCAAACCGCTCAAACTGGTGAAGAACAGCAAGGCAATGAAGCCCAAGTCCATCGGCTTTTGTGCCGCATCGCCATGCATGGGGTGGCGTTGCAAATTGAGTTTGAATAACCCAGCAGTGCCCAGCAGCAAGCTCACGCCGCCGATAGCACCCAAAATCTTTGGCAAGCTGGGCAAGTCATAAGGTGCGACCCAGCCGAATGCGTAGTGATACACCGTGGCCAAACTGGTGGCTGCAAAGCACAGCATGAAGCCATAGAAGGTGAGATGGTGTGCTCGACGGCGCGAGAGTGTGAAGGCATCGTCTTCGTTGTTGCAACCCTCGCCGTGGCCACCATCTAAATATTTCAAACGCAACACGGCTTGTGTGGCTTCGTTTGTTGCTGGTGAGGTGAGTGCAGCGCCGCTGGTGGCGGGTGTGATGTCACGCCAGAAGCGTCGTACACCGAGCGCTAGCGCTAATGTCGCAAACAAAAACACGGGCGCAAACAAACTCACCAAGAGGTTATGCGGGAACAGGTTGTAAAAGTTGCCGCCTAAGTTGTGAGACCACAAGGTGTCATTCATCTGCAAGGCCAGCAGCAAGAACAGTGACAAGCCCGCGGCCAGTGCCAAAGACACAGTGAGTCCATTGCGTTTGTAAAGTGCGCCTAAGGCGGGTGGCCATGCGTAGTCTGCATAGGTTTGTCCGCGCACTTGCGCCATGGCTTGCGGCACGTTGACCGCAAACTCGTGCGGTGGTGCGTATTGGCAGGCATGCAAACAGGCGCCACAGTTGTGGCACAGGTTCGCAAGGTAATGGATGTCTGCTTTGCCAAATTCCAAACGACGCGTCATGGCGGGAAACATGGCGCAAAAGCCTTCGCAGTAACGGCAGGCATTGCAAATTTGCAGCTGTCGCGCCACTTCGGTTTCAGGCGCAGACATCATGGCGTCGCCATTGGCCAAAGCGCGTGCATCGCGGGTGAGGGCATCAAGCGTTTGCATGTGTCACCTCCTTGGTGGCCAACGCAGCTTTGGCGGCTTGCGTACCTGCAATACGACCGAAGGCTGTGCCAATCGACATGCCCACACCTGCGGTGTAGCCCTTACCGAGCACATTGCCAGACATCATTTCGCCCGCCACAAAGAGGTTGTTGCTCGGCACATCGTTGAAGCGGACTGCAGCCGTTTCATCGGTCTTGAGGCCTAGGTAGGTGAAGGTGATGCCGGGGCGCAAGGCGTAGCCGTAAAACGGGCCTGTGTCGATGGGGCGAGCCCAGTGTGTTTTGGCTGGTGTCACGCCTTCGGTGTGGCAGTCGTCCAAGCTGGTGTGGTCAAACGTGCCGATGCGGCACGCGTGGTTGTAGTCGTTGAGGGTTTGCATGAAAGTGTCGACAGGCAAGCCGAGTTTTTGTGCGAGCTCAGGCAAGGTGTTGGCTTGCACGCCTGGGAAGACGGGGGGCATGAAACGGCCAATGGCCTTGGCATCGATGATGGAGTAGCCAATTTGTCCTGCTTGTTGCGCCACCAAACGACCCCAAATGGCGTAGCGCTTGGGCCAGAAGTCTTCGCCTTCGTCGTAAAAGCGTTGACCATCGCGGTTGACCACCACGCCGAGTGAGACGCAATCAATGCGTGTGCAAATGCCGCCGTCGTAAAGCGGGGCGCGTGCATCAATCGCCACCATGTGAGCTTGGGTCGGGTCGCCAATGCTGTCTGCGCCATGTGCCAACATGTGTTTGAGCAACACACCTTGGTTGAATTGCGTGCCACGAATCAGGAAGTTGTCAGCAGGCCATTCGCCGCGCTCGTTTTGGCCCCATGCTTCGCGCAGCCATTCGCGGTTGGACTCGAAACCGCCAGCCGCCACCACGCAGGTTTTTGCAGTGATGCGCTCGTCGCCAATGTATGCGGCAACGAATTGACCATCTTCGATATCGAGCTTATCAACGGGGGCGTTGTAGCGAATTTGCACGCCGAGTTTTTCAGCGCTGCGGTAATACGCATTGACCAAGGCTTTGCCGCCACCCATGAAAAACGCATTGGTGCGTGCCACATGCAAGGCGCCTGAGAGTGGAGGCTGAAAGTGAACACCATGTTTACGCATCCAATCTCGGCAACTGGATGAAGCTCGGATGACCAAGCGTGCGAGCTTCTCGTTGGTGATGCCACCTGTAACTTTGAGCAAGTCTTGCCAATACTCTTCTTCTGGGTAAGCCTCAATCAAGACGTCTTGTGGTGTGTCGTGCATGCAGCGCAGGTTGCGCGTGTGGCCAGAATTGCCGCCGCGCCATTCGCGGGGGGCTGATTCCAGCATCAAAACCGAGGCGCCTGCTTCGGCCGCCATCAGCGCGGCGCATAGGGCAGCGTTTCCACCACCGACGATTAGCACATCTGGTTGTTTTATGTT
>CANGOY010000161.1 GCA_947455585.1 Comamonadaceae bacterium | reverse complement strand
CGCTGCGACTGCCAACGCCCCCCACGCTCACGGCAGCAGCCATAGTGCATCCGCTGATTACGATTTGTATTTACCGTCATCTGTCTTAGTAACAGGCTACGACATCATCTTCTTCTGGGTCGCCCGGATGATCATGATGACCACCCACTTCACGGGGCGCGTGCCGTTCAAGCATGTGTACATCCACGGCTTGGTGCTCGACGCGCAAGGCAAGAAGATGAGCAAATCTGAGGGCAACGTGCTTGACCCTGTGGACTTGATTGACGGCATCACCTTAGAGCCTTTGCTCGACAAACGCACCCAAGGTTTGCGCAAGCCCGAGACTGCGCCCAAGGTGCGCAAGCAAACGGAAAAAGAATTTCCAGAGGGCATTCCCGCTTACGGCGCTGATGCGCTGCGCTTCACCTTTGCTGCGCTCGCGTCATTGGGTCGCAGCATCAACTTCGACAGCAAGCGCTGCGAGGGCTACCGCAACTTTTGCAACAAAGTGTGGAACGCCTCACGCTTTGTGTTGATGAACTGCGAAGGCCAAGACTGCGGCCTCAAAGAACACACCAAAGAAGAATGCGCCGTAGGCGGCTCATCACACGGCTACCTGAGCTTCAGCCAAGCCGACCGTTGGATTGTGTCAAAGCTACAACGCGTGGAAGCCGAAGTGGCCAAGGGCTTTGCCGAATACCGCCTCGACAACGTAGCCAACACGATTTACGACTTCGTGTGGAACGAGTTCTGCGATTGGTATTTGGAAATCGCCAAGGTGCAAATCAACACGGGTGACGACGCCCAGAAACGTGCGACGCGCCGCACCCTGATTCGCACGCTAGAGACCATTCTGCGTTTGGCCCACCCCATCACGCCTTTCATCACAGAAGAGCTGTGGCAAACCGTGGCGGTGGTGGCCGGTCGCATCAAGGCGGATGACAAAGCAGCGTCCATCAGCATCTCGGCTTACCCCGTGAGCCAGCCTGAACGCATTGACGAACAAGCCGAAGCCTATGTGGCGCGCGTCAAATCATTGGTGGATGCCTGCCGCAACTTGCGCGGCGAGATGGGTGTATCACCCGCCACGCGCATGCCTTTGTTTGCGTTAGCCGGCAGCGCCGAAGAACACGCTTTCATGCAAGGCGTGGCCCCTGTGTTGCAAGCTTTGGCCAAGCTCAGCGAAGTCAAAGTGTTTGACGACGAAGCGGCTTGGTCTGCTGCTGCTCAAGCCGCACCTGTAGCCGTGATTGGCGAGTTGCGCGTGTGCTTGTTCATCGAAGTGGACGTGGCAGCCGAGAAAATTCGTTTGGGTAAAGAAGTCGACCGTTTGCAAAACGAAATCACCAAGGCAGGCGCCAAGCTCAGCAACGAAGCCTTTGTCGCCAAAGCACCGCCTGCTGTGATTGAAGAAGCCAAGAAGCGTGTGGCCGAATTCACCGCCACCTTGACCAAGGTGCAAGAGCAGCTTGTCAAATTAGGGAAATAAAGCCTCGCTACACTTGGCAAAAATATCAAATTCACGCATATGACCAAACCCCTCACCAAAGCCGTATTTCCCGTCGCAGGCATGGGCACACGCTTCTTGCCCGCCACCAAGGCCAGTCCCAAAGAAATGCTGACGGTGGTGGACAAGCCGCTTATTCAATACGCGGTGGAAGAGGCCTACGAGGCTGGCATTCGTGAAATGATTTTTGTCACAGGCCGCAGCAAACGCGCCATTGAAGACCACTTTGACATGGCCTACGAGTTAGAGACCGAACTCGAAGCCGCAGGCAAACAAGCCCTGCTCGACATCGTGCGCAGCGTGCAACCCTCTGACATGCAATGCGTGTACGTGCGCCAAGCACGCGCCTTGGGTCTTGGCCACGCCGTGTTGTGCGCCGAGCGCTTGGTGGGCGACGAGCCTTTCGCCGTCTTGCTGGCAGACGACTTGATGCGCGGCAAAGCCGGTGGTCCTGGCGTGTTGAAACAAATGGCTGAAGTGTTTGCACGCACCCAGTCTTCTGTGTTGGCCGTGCAAGAAGTGCCGCTTGAGCATGTGCACCGCTACGGTGTGGTGGCGGGCAAGGACATTGGTAACCGCTTGGTCGACATCCAGCAAATGGTGGAAAAGCCTAAAGCTGAAGTGGCGCCCTCACGCACCACAGTGGCTGGCCGCTACATCTTGACCCCTGCGGTGTTCGAGCGTATCCGTGCAGGCGGGCGTGGTGTGCAAGGTGAGATTCAACTCACCGACGGCATTGCAGGTTTGTTGGCAACAGAAAAAGTGTTGGCCTATGCGTACGAAGGCAAGCGCTTTGATTGCGGTAGCAAAGTGGGCTTCTTGCAAGCCAGCGTCGAGCTGGCCTTAGAACACGCGGAAGTGGGCGCCGAATTCCGCGACTATCTCAAGCAACTCAACGTCGCTTAAGAATATGAACAAAGTCGCTGCCCTCTGTGGTTTGCGACAACAGCTCATTGCCAGTTTGTTTGGCAAACGCCACAAAGTCGCGCACCGAGCCTGTGTCGGTTGACACCACCTTAAGCACCTGACCGCTCTCCATGGCGGTCAGCGCTTTTTTGGCTTTCAAAATTGGCAGCGGGCAATTCAG
The DNA here is from genome assembly GCA_947455585.1 of Comamonadaceae bacterium. Lineage (GTDB taxonomy): Bacteria > Pseudomonadota > Gammaproteobacteria > Burkholderiales > Burkholderiaceae_C > Limnohabitans. The sequence continues at coordinate 2,576 of CANGOY010000161.1, read as the reverse complement.
GCCGCGTGTGTCCAGCTCGACATCGATGTTCATGCGGGGAACACTCCAGTAGACAAGTAACGGTCGCCACGGTCGCACACGATAAAAGCAACCGTCGCGTTCTTCACCTGCTGCGCAACTTGCATCGCCACCCAACACGCACCCGCAGCAGAGATGCCGGCAAAGATGCCTTCCTCACGCGCCATGCGGCGGCACATCTCTTCGGCATCGTCTTGGCTCACATAGACCAATTCATCCACATGGCTGGCGTCGTAAATTTTGGGCAAATATTCCTGCGGCCATTTGCGAATACCAGGAATGCGCGAGCCTTCAGAGGGCTGCGCGCCGATGATGCGAATGGCGGGGTTCTTCTCTTTCAAAAAGCGCGACACACCGGTGATAGTGCCAGTCGTGCCCATGGCGCTCACGAAGTGCGTGATGCGGCCCTGCGTTTGCTCCCACAGCTCAGGGCCAGTGGTTTCGTAATGGATGCGCGGGTTGTCTTCGTTGGCGAACTGGTCGAGCATGCGGCCTTTGCCCTCGGCTTGCATGCGCTCGGCCAAGTCGCGGGCGTATTCCATACCACCGCTCTTGGGCGTCAAGATGAGCTCGGCGCCAAACGCCTTCATGGTCTGTGCACGCTCAATCGACAAGTCCTCCGGCATGATGAGCACCATGCGATAGCCCTTGATGGCCGCGGCCATGGCCAGTGCAATGCCGGTGTTGCCCGACGTGGCTTCAATCAAGGTGTCGCCTGGCTTGATGTCGCCGCGCTCTTGGGCACGTTGAATCATCGACAAAGCGGGGCGGTCCTTCACGGAACCGGCGGGGTTGTTGCCTTCGAGCTTGCCCAAAATCACGTTGCCGCGCTGGGCGTTGTCAGCCGCGCCGATGCGCTGCAAAGCGACCAAAGGCGTCTTACCAATCGCGTCTTCAATCGTGGGGTAAATCAGGTGTGAACTCATAGGGTGTTACTGTGCCATAAGTCAGATGCAGCGGAATGCGGCCATGCGCACGCCCAATGATTTGAATTGGCGCAGTGAAAGCGGCAATTCTTCGCCGCGACATGTTCAAAATGAATTACTTTTCAAAACACAAGGATGATGCAGACCGTCTCTCACGCCAATGCAGGCGCACCACAGCCCCCGAGACTGCCGCAAACCATGAACGGAGAAAGTTTTTGCACCATCTAATTAGCGTGACTAAAAATCTATGCCATAATATTGCTCTTCTCTCCCGTGCCCGGGTGGTGAAATTGGTAGACGCAGGGGACTCAAAAAAATAGTCCAAAAGGTTTAAATCAAGGTCTACGAGTGTTACACAAAGGTTTTAAAAAATGTACTACACACTGTAGGACACGTTAGCGCCAAAAGTTCCAACAAGCAGCAATCGGCTGCTTTTTTTACGCCTGCACACAACCCACGCTGTGCAATGCTTTAAACACCCCAACAAACAGCGTTTTTTCAAGTCTGCAGCACAGGGTAACTCTAGCCTGTTTCAGCGTACTGGCGCACTGATTTACGTGTTGCTTGTTACGCTTGCTGCTTGAGCGTTACCGCAGTAACGGTGGCAGTGTCACTTGGAGTGACACACAGATGGAGTTTGCAACGAATTTCAATCCCCTTTGCAAGCGTCAATTTAGATAAGGCTCGATTCTTGCATTGTGTTCATCATCTAGATGAACTTGACGTGAAAGCGTCACCGAGCACTCATGTCAATCAACAATATCGCAGCACAAAGCACCTACGCAACAGGTCTCCAGCAAAAACAACAGAATATGAATAATCTGTTCTCAGCGTTAAAAGCTGGTGACATGGCTTCCGCTCAAAAGGCTTATGCGGCGTCAGGACTGCCTGTAATGGCTAAGAACAATACGAGCCCACTGGGCCGCTTGTACCAAGCACTTCGCTCCGAAGATTTGGCGGGAGCACAAAAGGCCGCTTTAGATATGCAGCCCAAAAATAACGGGAAAGGGACTTCAACAGCCACGACCTCAAGCGTCAGCACAGCATCAACAAAAACTACTGCGGCTCAAAAGGCAGCGGCAGCTCTAGCCAGTGCAAATATCACCGCTCAGCAATCAAGCGTGTTTGCCTTGATGGGAATTGGCAGCAACGTAAATACGGTTGCTTAAAGACTTAGAAAAGTTCTACCCATAAAAGCAAAGAATGTCGACACACCACAACTTCTCAGGCGGTCCGGGCGCTTTAGCGCAATCTGTCTTGAATCAGGCATCCCAAGCCATCTTGGCACTCCCCGAAACTGGCGTATCAATTCTTGGAATGAGCCACCGATCTGATTGGTTTCGAAGCGTGCTGGATGAAGCGGAAACCAACATAAAGCAACTTCTGAACATTCCAGAGGGATATCACGTCCTATTTTTGCAAGGTGGCAGTTCGCTTCAGTTCTCGATGATCCCAATGAACTTTTTAAGGGGCAAGAGCACTTTGCGTATTCTGGAGATCGTGACCGATGATTCTGGTCGATCGTGACCGCTGTGCAGCCAGATGATGTTGCGCACTTAAATTGTAGAACCATCGGTCACGATGGGTCGGTTTTCACCTCCTTCTTGCTCGCTTTTGGCTTGTGCCGTAGCG
>CANGOY010000160.1 GCA_947455585.1 Comamonadaceae bacterium | reverse complement strand
CAATGTTGTCCCCAGCCTTCTGTGCAAATGCACCAGAAGCTGCAGCCAATGCAGCACAAGCCACTGCGATTTTTGTAATAGAAGTCATTGCCATCTCCAATTGTTTAGTTATGCTGATTTAAAAAGCCCCACCACTTTTGCAAGGGATGGGGCTTGGGGTTCTTCTAAATCCTTGACTAGCTTACGCTAGTGTGGGAATTAGAAAGAGTGGACGATACCAGTGGTGATAGTAACGATGTTTGGGACTGTCAACAAAGCTGTGCCACCGTTAGCGGACGCATTCTGCCATTGTGGACCAGTTGTATGAGATTGCATGTAACTTGCGTACCACTTAGTACGTGGGCTCAACTTGTACTGAGATTGCAAACCATAATACGTTGCTGAACTGGTATCTTGAAGAGCAATAGGAGTCACACCAGAAACAGAAACAGAACCTGAAACACTATCGTTACGGCGGTAAACGGCAGCACTCAGTTCCCACTGTGAGGTCATCTCGTAGTTTGCACCAAACCAGTACATCTTTTGCGTCAAAGGAGTGTTATATCCGCCTGCGACAACTGCTGTAACTGGCAAACCGTTAACTTGTGGGAAGTTTGCAGCTGTGTCGTAGTTGGCGTTTTGTGGGTTCTTGGTTGTGATGACTTCAACGCCACCTTTCCAAGTCAACTTGTCTTGAGTCAACTTACCAACCAAAGCAAATGCATTTGTATCAGCAAAAGTCACAGCCAAACCAGGGGCACCGACAGTTTGGGGGGCAGAACAAGTCTTAGCAAGAGCAGCATCGGCCGTGCAAGCAGAAGAGCCGTTACCAACTAACATAGCATCGCGGTTAGCAGCCCATGAGCCCTTGACGCCAAAGTTACCTTGTGCGTATTCCAAAGCTGCGCCCATGGCTTGGCCTTGTTTGATACCGTTGGTTGTGCCAGCAGTCTTGTAGTTCAAGCTTGCAGTGGTTGCACCAAATGATTTGGTGTACTTGAAAGAATTGTCCCAACGGCCTTCACCAGTAAAGCCAGAAGCACCGTAACCACCATTGAATCCCAGTGGGCTAGATGCATAGGCAACACGCAATGGATCGTAGGCACCGATGGTGTCAGCCATGGTGGTGGTCATACGGCCCGCCTTCAACTCACCGAAGTCACCAGAAATACCCAAAGATGCTTCACGGTCAAACATTTGGCCTTGAATTGAACCTTCGCCATTGTTGAAGGTAGTTTTTGTGCCAGCCAAGCTGTCGTTGAGACGGCCGTTAGGGTTGGTACCCGTGTTGACGTTCAAAGCTGATTCCAAGACGAAGCTAGTTTTCATACCGCCGCCCATGTCTTCAACGCCCTTGATGCCCCACTTGGAAGGTGTCAAGCCACTAGAAGCCATACCTGTAACGCGGTTGTTTAAGTATGCAGGTTGAGCTGTAGGTAAGGTTGCGAATGTAGATGCTGTATTAGCATCACCGTTGACACCACGGTTTTGTGTCATGACGCCAACATCCAATGTGCCGTACATGGTCACGCTAGATTGCGCGAAAGCAGAAGTCGCGGCCAAAGCGGCCAATGCAACGAGGGTTATTGCCCATTGTCGAGTGTTTGAGCTTGATTTGCTTCGATAGTGTCAATGTGTTCATAACTCCACCCAGTTATGAACTACGAACTTTATATTTGACATACCGAAACAACAAAAATGAACCTGCTTGCCTCAGCCAACGACGATTTCTTTTTTACTCCACGCGCGCGAAACTCACCCATTAAATCAAGCTTCATGCAGGTTGAGGGGTTGCCTGCCAAGCTCAAGATTTTCAGGGTTTCAGGCAGCAAGTATTGGCAGGTTCGCATCTATAGCCATGGTCGTTACATCGCAAGAAGTTTGAAAACGACAGATGTGGCTGAAGCACATGTGTTTGCCAAAGATTTTTACCAAGATCTGTTGGCGCGTGGACAAGTGGATGCCTTGGTTGTGGAAGGTGATGCAAGTTTGCCGTTGATTCGTAAAAGTCAATACCTGTTACATGATTTGATTGAAGACATCTTGCGTCAAGAGTTAGACCGCGTCTCGCGCGACGAAATCAAAAAAGAATCATGGTTGATGACCAAGATTCGATTAGAAGGGCTGATTTTTGATTTCTTGAAAGTCAAACCCTTAAAGTCGATCAACACAAAAACTATTCAAGACTTTGTGCAGTTTTTGACAGCGAAGAACCTTGCTGGTTCCACCATCCTCGGTTACTTGGCTCATTTGCGAAAGTTACTGAAGTTGTTGTTTGTCCGTGGCGTGATTTCGCAAATGCCGCTTTTCCCACCCGTTAAATTGCAACTCAATTCTCGTGGCGCCTTTACGGTCACCGAGTACAAGCGCATTCTTCAAAAGTCAAAAGAGCTGACGCGAGTGACGTATGCAGACTGGCCTCCGGGTAAGCGCATCTGGATTCATGCCTCGTATCACACCATGCCGGTTGAGATGAACGGGCTGATTCGTTTCATGGTGTACACCTTTGTTCGCCCTGGTGATGTGCGGCAACTGCAGCACAAACACATCGAAATTATCAAAGGCCAGTTCAACTACTTGCGACTCACTTTGCCCGAGGTGAAGCGGCACAAGTCCCCCATTGTTAGCCTGCCACCTGCCGTGCGTATTTATGAACGCCTACTTGCGCGTCAAAAGGTCCAAGGCTTTGGCCGCCCTGATGACTATGTGTTTTTTCCTGATGAGCTCAATCGCCGCCGCATGTTGGACATCATTGGTTGGCTGTTCAACTGGATTCTCAAAGACCTTGGTATCAAGCAAGGTCCACATGGAACCATGCGTTCGCTTTACAGTTTGCGCCACACCGCCATCACATTCAGGCTGATATTCGGAGGCAATATTGATTTATTGACATTGGCCAGAAATGCCAGAACTTCGGTGGAAATGATTGAAAAGTTCTACGCCAGCACTTTGTCTGCCGAAATGAACATCGCCCTATTGCACGGCAAAAGAGCTAAGTAATTTCCCCATGGCAACACTCTCTAGAATGCAGATTTACCCCTTCATTCACCTTAATTGGAGCAACTCATGAAAAAGCAGTTCGTTACCTTGGCCGTGGCCACCCTGTTGGCTGGCACCGCCTTCGCGCAAGCCAATGACACCCTCGCCAAAGTCAAAGCCGCAGGCAGCATCACCATGGGTGTGCGCGACTCTTCGGGCGCTTTGTCTTACACCTTGGGTGACGGCAAATATGTGGGTTATCACGTTGAGATTTGCCAACGCATCATCGCCAACCTCGAAAAGGCTGCCGGTAAAAAGCTGGAAGTGAAGTACACACCGGTCACTTCACAAAACCGTATTCCTTTGGTTGAGAACGGCACCGTGGACATCGAGTGCGGCTCGACCACCAACAACGAAGCCCGCCAAAAGCAAGTGGCTTTCGCGTTCACCACTTACGTGGAAGAAGTGCGCATCGCTGTGCGCGCCAACTCTGGCATCACCTCTATCGCTCAGTTGAACGGCAAGAACGTGGCTACCACCACGGGCACCACTTCTGTGCAACTGTTGCGCAAGAACGAACGCGCCACAGGTGTTGACTTCAAAGAAGTGTTCGGCAAAGACCACGCAGACAGCTTCTTGTTGCTCGAGTCTGGCCGCGCTGATGCGTTCGTGATGGACGGCCAAATCTTGGCTGGCAACATCGCCAACTCCAAAGCCCCAGCCGATTTCAAAATCGTGGGCGAAGTGTTGAACGTGGAGCCCATCGCCATCGTGTTCCGTAAGGACGACCCAGCTTTCAAGAAGTTGGCTGATGACACGATTGCTGGTTTGGCTAAGTCAGGCGAGCTCGCCAAGCTGTATGACAAGTGGTTCACACAAGCGATTCCTCCAAAGAACATCAAGCTCGGCATGCCTGCCAGCGATGCCAACAAGGACGCTTGGAAAAACTTGAACGACAAGCCTGTCGAAGCCTACGCCAAGAAGTAATTTTTAGAAGACGACAAACATGGCACTCGATTGGCAGGTTTTTCTAGAAGACGATGGTGGTGGAAGAACCTACCTCGAGTGGATGTTTGAAGCCTGGGGCTGGACGCTATCTGTAGCAGGCAGTGCCTGGGTGGTGGCCATGGTGTCAGGGTGCCTGATTGGCATTCTGCGCACCTTGCCGCAAGACACGCGTTTGAACGTGTGGTTGACCCGATTCGCCAACGTGTGGGTGGAGCTGTTTCGCAACATCCCCGTGTTGGTCCAAATTTTTCTCTGGTACTTCGTGTTGCCCAAGGTCTTTCCGGCCATGCAACAAGTGCCGGGGTTTGTGTTGGTGGTGTTGGGCTTAGGCTTCTTCACCTCCTCACGTGTGGCCGAGATGCTGCGCGCTGGTATTCAAGCCATGCCACGAGGCCAGCGTTATGCGGCCATGGCCATGGGCTTTACCACGTGGCAAACGTACCGCTATGTGTTGTTGCCCATTGCGTTTCGCACCATTTGGCCGCCGCTCACCAGCGAGTCGATGAACTTGCTCAAAAATTCTTCGGTGGCGTTTGCGGTGTCGATTGCTGAACTCACTATGTACGCCATGCAAGTGCAAGAAGAAACCTCGCGTGGCATTGAGGTGTACTTGGCCGTGACGGCGCTGTACACCGTGTCTGCTTTTGCAGTGAACCGTGTGATGGCCTTCGTGGAACGCCGCATGCAAATCCCTGGCTTAGTGGTCGCAGGGAATGTCGGCGGGGGGCACTGAGCATGAGCGCACTCGATTTTTCGTTTGTCGAATGGGACATCTTCAACAAGTTTGTGTTGAAGGGTATGTTGTTCAGCGTTGAGCTGACCATCATCGCCACCGTGGGCGGCATTGTGTTTGGCACCATCCTCGCGCTCATGCGCTTGTCGGGTAACAAGGTGTTAGAACTGCCCGCCGTCATTTATGTGAACGGCATGCGCTCCATCCCCTTGGTGATGGTGATTCTGTGGTTCTTCTTGTTGATTCCGTTTTTGATTGGCCGCTCCATTGGGGCCGAGCTCTCGGCCACTATCACCTTTGTGGCGTTTGAAGCGGCGTACTTCAGCGAAATCATGCGTGCGGGCATTCAGTCCATCCCGCGTGGCCAGGTCATGGCGGGTCAGGCTTTGGGCATGAGCTACGCGCAGAACATGCGCTTGATTGTGTTGCCACAAGCCTTTCGCAACATGATTCCTGTGTTGCT
>CANGOY010000159.1 GCA_947455585.1 Comamonadaceae bacterium | reverse complement strand
GGCGAGTGAGGCGGCTGCAATTCCCTTACCTAGGGAAGAGACAACACCGCCGGTGACGAATACAAATTGGGTCATGCCAGATCGGGAGATGGTCTCCCGGTAGGTGGAAATCGAAATTATAGGCGCTCTGCTACATTGCGAGCCATGTCTGATCTGTCAAATAAGCACATTGTTTTGGGTTTGAGTGGTGGCATTGCTTGCTATAAAGCGGCGGAACTGTGTCGTGCCTTGGTCAAAGCTGGGGCGACGGTTCAAGTGGTGATGACTGAGGCTGCGGCCCAGTTCATGACACAGGTGACCCTGCAAGCTTTATCGAACCGCCCGGTGTATGTCTCGCAATGGGATGCCCGTGAACCCAACAATATGGCGCACATCAATCTGAGCCGAGAGGCCGACGCCATTGTGGTGGCCCCCGCCAGTGCCGACTTCATGGCCAAGCTGCTGCATGGACGCGCTGACGACTTGCTGAGCCTTATGTGCTTGGCCCGCCCGATTGAAAGTGTGCCCCTAATCTTGGCCCCCGCGATGAACCGTGAAATGTGGCAACACCCCGCCACACAGCGCAACATGGCGCAGCTCACAGCGGATGGTGCGCATGTGTTGGACGTAGGCCAAGGCGAACAGGCCTGTGGTGAAACCGGTGATGGCCGCATGTTGGAGCCCGAAGAAATTTTGGAAGACCTCATCGCGTTCTTCCGGCCCAAAGTCTTAGCTGGCCAGCATGTACTGGTGACAGCTGGCCCAACGTATGAGGCGATGGACCCTGTGCGTGGCATCACCAACTTATCAAGCGGCAAGATGGGTTTTTCTATCGCTCGTGCAGCACATGAAGCGGGTGCTGCAGTGACTTTGGTTGCTGGCCCTGTGCATCTGCCCACACCCCGTGGCGTGCAACGCGTGGATGTGCGTTCGGCTTTGGACATGCAAGCGGCAGTTGCCAAGCATGTGGATGCAGCTTCTGTGTTTGTGGCCACCGCAGCCGTGGCCGATTGGCGTGTGGCCGATGTGGCTGGACAAAAAATCAAAAAAGACGGTTCGGGTCAGTTGCCCCGGCTCAATTTTGTAGAAAACCCAGACATCTTGGCTGGGGTGGCTCAGTCAGCCCGGGCCCAAAGCGGTACTTTGTATTGCGTGGGTTTTGCGGCTGAAAGCCATGACTTGCATAAGCACACCACTGCCAAACGCGAGCGCAAAGGTGTGCCCCTGTTGGTGGGCAATATTGGCCCGGCGACGTTTGGCTTGGACGACAACGCTTTGCTGTTGGTGGATGCTAAAGGTAGTCAAGAATTGCCGCATGCCAGCAAGCTCACATTGGCCCGCCAGTTGGTGGCTGAGATTTCTCGGCGCTTGAAGACCGCCTGATTTAGCCAATCAAATCGAAGTCACCGTTGCCGTTGGCAGCATTTAAATTTTCAACCTCTGTTCATGTCATTTGAAGCCACTATGAAACTCGACGTCAAAATTCTCGACTCCCGCATGGCCGACCAATTGCCGCAATACGCCACGCCTGGTAGCGCTGGCCTCGACTTGCGTGCTTGCTTGGATGAGCCCATCACCTTAGAGCCCAACGCGTGGCAGCTGGTGCCCACGGGCATTGCCATTCATTTGGCCGACCCCGCCTATGCTGCGCTCATCTTGCCGCGCTCTGGCTTGGGGCATAAACACGGCATCGTGTTGGGCAACCTCGTGGGCTTGATTGACAGCGATTACCAAGGCCAACTGATGGTCAGCGCTTGGAACCGCAGCGATGTGGCCTTTACCTTGGAGCCCATGGAGCGCTTGGCTCAGTTGGTCATCGTGCCGGTAGTACAAGCTCAGTTCAATGTGGTGAACGAGTTTGCCGCGCCGACGGAGCGCGGTGAGGGCGGTTACGGCTCGACGGGTAAGAAGTAAATCAGTGCAACAAATCGTTGCCCGGTGCTTGAGCTTCAATCTTGAAGAAGCCTGTGCCCAAAGTGCCACGTTCTTGCTCGTCCTGCGTGGCTTCACGCACCGATTGCACATCAAGGTGAATGCGAATCGCAATGCCGGCCAGCGGGTGGTTGCCGTCTAACACCACATGTTCGGGGTAGAGCTCGGTCACGGTGTAGAGCAGGTCTTGTGGCGCGTCTGGGTTGCAGCCAGCGGGCAGGGCGTGACCTTCGACCGTGTGGCCTTCTTCCAGTTCCTTTGGGAAAAGCGAGCGCGCTTCTAAAAACACCAAGTTTTCGTCATAGTCGCCAAAGGCTTCCTCGGGTTCTAGCTGCAAGTCAAGGTGGTCGCCCACGCTGTGGCCTTGCAGGGCTTCTTCAATCTTGGCCAGCAAGTCATCGCCGCCCACCAAAAACTCGACGGGGCTGTCCAATTCGTCCAGCACCTCGCCCAAAGTGTCTTTCAAGGTCCAAGTTAAGCCGACCACGCAGTGTTGTGTAATTTCCATAGGGCAAAATTGTCGCACGATGCATGTGAACAAACCCCTGACCCTGCTCGGCGGCATCAGCCCCGCCGAATTTATGACCACCTACTGGCAGCGCAAGCCCTTGTTGGTGCGCCAAGCCATTCCCGAATTCAAAGCCTTACTGAGCCGCCCCGAGCTTTTTGATTTGGCCGAGCAAAACGAGGTCGAGTCCCGTTTGGTCATGGGCGCTAATGACGGCAAGCGTGACTGGCAAATGCAGCGCGGCCCCTTCAAGCGCCGCGCCATCCCTAAACTGACCGAGCGCGATTGGACCTTGTTGGTGCAAGGCGTGGATTTGCACGATGACCGTGTGGCCGCTTTGATGCAGCAATTTCGCTTCATTCCAGATGCCCGTTTGGACGATGTGATGATCAGCTACGCCACCGAAGGTGGTGGCGTGGGGCCTCACTTTGACAGCTACGACGTGTTTTTGTTGCAAGCCCACGGCCAACGCCGCTGGCGCATTGGCCGCCAAAAAGACTTGTCGCTGGTGCCTGACATGCCATTGAAAATTTTGGCCAACTTCAAGCCCGAGCACGACTGGGTGCTCAACCCAGGCGACATGCTGTATTTGCCCCCGCGTTACGCCCACGACGGTATTGCAAAGGGTGAGTGCATGACTTACTCCATTGGTTTCCGTGTGCCCCAAACCGGCGACTTGGCCCGTGAGTTGTTGGTGCGTTTGAGCGAAGGTGCAGAAGACGCAGCAGGTTGCGATTTGTACAAAGATGCCACACAGCCCGCCGTATCCAAACCTGCAGCAATGCCCGAAGGTTTGGCTGACTTTGCTAAATCTGCCTTGCAAAAAGCGCTAAAAGACCCTAAAGCGCTGCAACGTGCTTTGGGTGAGTACCTGACCGAGCCTAAAGCCAATGTGTGGTTTGAAATTGGCGACACACCCAATCAGCTTAAATTCGTGCGTTTAGACCGACGAAGCAAGATGATGTATGACGCGCATCACATTTTCTTGAACGGCGAAAGCTGGCGCGCGGCGGGTAAAGACGCCGCTTTGATGCGTCAGCTGGCAGATGCCCGCGAATTGTCTCAAGATGATTTAGCCAAAGCCAGTACAGAAGCACTCAGCTTGCTAATGGAGTGGTGCGACGATGGCTGGCTTCATGCTGGTGCATGAGCGCTGCGAGCTTGACGCCAGGCTGACAAGGTATTTTGAAAACTTATAGGATATACCCTATAATTCTCGTCTGAGTTGGCGGGCTCGAGTCCATCAGCTCGGTTGTGGTGCAAGCCACAGCAATTTCCGGAAATTGTTTTCATCCCCCTTTAAGGAATATCAAAATGAACAAGTCAATCCTGTTGGCATCTTTGTTGGCTGCTGCCGCTCTCGTCGCTTGCGGCAAAAAAGAAGCTCCTGCTGTTGAAGCAGCTCCTGTGGCTTCTGCTGCTGTTGAAGCCGCTTCTGTGGCTTCTGAAGCCGCTGCACCAGCTTCTGACGCTGCCAGCAAGTAATCAGTTTTCGAACTGAATGCAAAAGCCACCTTCGGGTGGCTTTTTTCATGGGCGATTTTTCATTGCGTGGTTCAGACGGTTACCCAAGCTGAGCCCGTGATGGGGTCAGCAATGGCAATGTCTATGGGTGTACAGCCTAAGGCGTTGCTCAGGCTCGCACGCGCAAGCTCTGGCGTGTTGTTGCGCTCACTCAGGTGTGCGGCCAGCACATAGTTGAGTTGGGCATGTTTGACGCGAGCCAATAAGTCGGCCGCCGCATGGTTGGCCAAATGCCCCCAAGGGCCCGCCACGCGTTGTTTTAAAAAACTGGGGTAGCTGGAAGCCTGCAGCATCGCGGAGTCGTGGTTGGCTTCTAGTAATAAGGCATGACAGCCTTGCAGTGATTCGACCACATGTGATGAGGCATGACCCAAGTCTGTGACAAGCCCCAAATGCCGGTTGCCATCCGAGCAGCGCAGTTGCAAGGGTTCCCGCGCGTCGTGTGGCACGGTGAAAGGAGAAGCCTGCAGGGCCCCTATTTCGATGGTGCAGCCGTCACGCGCGATATTCAGCAAGTGTTGAAATGGTGCCCAAGACTCGTCATTCACAGCCAGCCAAGTCCCTTGGCTCATCCAAAGCGGCGTGGAATAGCGTTTGACGAAGCTGCGTGCGCAGCCAATGTGGTCGCCATGTTCGTGTGTGATGAAGATGGCATTGAGGTCTTCGGCACAGGTGCCAGCCTCTATCAGGCGTGCCTCAAGGTCGCGAAGACGAACGCCGCAATCGATGAGAAGACGGGTGGTGTGTGCGCCACTTTGGGCTTCAACCAAAGTGGCGTTGCCTGAGCTGCCGCTACCCAGGCTTTTAAAGCGCAGCATCGCGCAAACTCAAAACCGCACCAATCAGCGCAGGTCGTCGGCCAACAGCTTTAAGATGCGCTGTGAAACTGGGCTGTTCTCAGTTGTGCCCGCTGCGTTTTGCACCGTGACTTCGCTGGTGTTGTCAGTTTTACGCACGGCGATGCGGTACTTGACAGGGCCTGCGTCAGGCGTTGAGCTGCTGAACATTTTGCTGAAGAAGCCTTTTTCTTCTTTGGGTGTGGTGTCCACGTAGCGCACAAAGTAAACGCCTTGCGCACGGTCGCGGTCTTCCACGGTGAAGCCTGTGCGGTCCAATGCCAAGCCTACGCGTCGCCAAGCCACATCAAATGAGTCTGGGATGCTGAGCAATGTGGCTGCACCCTGGGTGACCAAGGTGGTTTTGTTCACGACCACTTCTTGTGGCGTGAGGCC
>CANGOY010000158.1 GCA_947455585.1 Comamonadaceae bacterium | reverse complement strand
GTCGCTCGCGTGTTTCTGAAAAAAGGCTCCGGCAAAATCACGATCAACGGTAAAGACATCGCCGCATATTTCGGCCGTCAAACCTCGATCATGATTTCGAAGCAACCCTTGATGCTGACCAACAACGGCGAAGCGTTTGACATTCAAGTCAACGTGCACGGCGGTGGTGAGTCTGGCCAAGCTGGTGCAGTGCGTCACGGTATTACCCGCGCTTTGATTGACTACGACGCAGCTTTGAAGCCCGTCCTGTCACAAGCCGGTTACGTGACTCGCGATGCTCGTGAAGTCGAACGTAAAAAGGTTGGCTTGCACTCTGCTCGCCGCCGCAAGCAGTTCAGCAAGCGTTAATCCGCTTTCTGCTTTGCCAAAAGCCGCATGGGTTCGCCCCTTGCGGCTTTTTTACTGGTGCGTGCAGATGGGGCAATGCCCACATCGGCAATAGCGTTTCTCGGGCTTTGCGCAGCGCTATACCCGAGTAAAGCGATATACTTTTACGCATTGATTCAGGAGTCTCCCCATGAGCGCAGTTGCCGAAAACGTCCAAACAGAAATGCCATCTCCATTCGTCTTCACCGACAGCGCAGCTGCCAAGGTGGCTGACCTGATTGCAGAAGAAGGCAACCCTGAGTTGAAGTTGCGCGTGTTCGTGCAAGGTGGCGGCTGTTCAGGTTTTCAATATGGTTTCACGTTCGATGAAATCGTGAACGAAGACGACACCACCATCAACAAAAACGGCGTGTCTTTGCTGGTCGACGCGATGAGCTACCAATACTTGGTGGGCGCTGAGATTGACTACAAAGAAGACCTGCAGGGCGCTCAGTTCGTCATCAAGAACCCGAACGCGACATCGACTTGCGGTTGCGGTTCGTCGTTCTCAGCCTAATCAGGCTTTAAAAATTCCACCCAGTATGCGGGCGCCTTGAGCGCCCGTTACTTTTGGTAGGTTGCCTGGCAGGCCCAGCACGGTTTGGCGAGCCAGCCATGCAAAGGCAGCTGCTTCGACTTGCAACGGTGGCATACCGCGTTCAGCAGACGACAGCACACGCACATTCGGAAGCCCCGCCTGCAAGCGTTGCATCAGCAAGCCATTCAATGCACCGCCGCCGCACACGATGAGTTCATAGGCTTCTGCTGCATGGCGAAGCACATCGTTCACGCACGCGCGTGCGGTGAATTCGGTGAGGGTGGCTTGCACATCTGCAGCGTTTGCGTCGGCATAGCTGCTTAGCTGGTGCGCCAACCAAGTGGGGTGAAACAAATCTCGCCCTGTGCTTTTGGGCGGGATAAGGTGCAGAAAAGGCTCGGCCAACATGGCTTGCAACAAAGGTTCAATCACGCTGCCGCTGGCACCCCATGCGCCGTTGTTGTCAAAGGCATCGCCAGTGTGCGCATGGCACCAGTGGTCGAGTAGCGCGTTGCCTGGGCCGCAATCAAAACCCAACACATCGCCGTTGGCGTGCAACACGCTGAGGTTGGCAATGCCGCCAATGTTGAGCACGCCCACGGTGCGGTTAGATTGGCCAAAGATGCCTTGGTGAAACACAGGGACGAGTGGTGCGCCTTGGCCACCTGCAGCGACATCGCGGCTGCGGAAATCGGCCACCACATCAATGCCTGTGAGCTCGGCTAGCAAAGCGGGGTTGTTGAGTTGCAGCGTGTAACCTGTGCCATCAAACGCGCCTGGTTGGTGGCGCACGGTTTGCCCGTGGGCGCCAATGGCGCACACCTCATGGGCTTTTGTTTGATTAGCTTCTAACAAGGCTTGCACGGTTTTCGCGTACACGCGCACCAAGCCATTGGAAGCGAGCGCAGCGCGGTGCAGTTCGTTGTCGGACGGGGTGTTGAGTGCCAGCAGTTGTTGCTTCAATGCTGGCGCAAAGGGCATGGCGTGGTGTGCCAAGACGCGGGGTTGCGCGCCACTGAAATCGGCCAACACACCGTCGACGCCGTCAAGCGAGGTGCCCGACATCAAGCCAATGAAAAGCTTCTGTGATGTTCCCACCGTCGACATTTATTCGGCGCTGCTTATTTGGCCTGTGGCTGCTGCGGTTAAGTCCACTTTGGCAATGGCTGCGTGTCGCTTGAACTGCTCGCGTGCTGCGGCAGACACTTCCACCGCCACGCTTTGGCGCGCCATCGTGAGCGGGTCTTTGTGCTGACCGTTCACACGAAACTCAAAGTGCAAGTGCGGGCCAGTGGCCCAGCCGGTTGAACCAACCAAGCCAAGCGTTTGACCCTGCATGACCGATTGGCCGCGTTTGACATTGATGCGGCTCAAGTGGGCATAAACGGTGGTTTGGCCGCTGGCGTGTTTGACCATCACCACATTGCCAAAGCCGCCTTGAACACCAGCCACGTCGACAATGCCTTGGCCTACGCTGCGTACCGGCGTGCCAGTAGGCGCTGCATAGTCCACACCTAAATGTGCGCGCCAAGTTTGCAGAATGGGGTGAAAGCGCATTTTGAAGCCGCTGGTCATGCGCGAGAAAGCGAGAGGCGATGCAAGGTAAGTGCGGCGAAGACTCACACCATCTGCGTTGTAGTAGCCGCCTTCTTTGGCGTTGGCTTCCTTGAACCAAAACGCTTGATGTGTTTTGCCGTTGTTCACAAACTCGGCAGACAAGACGCGGCCTGTGCGCAGCACTTCGCCATCGGCTTCGAGTGATTCATAGACCACGGCAAAGCGGTCACCTTTGCGAAGCGCTCGGTGAAAGTCGATGTCACCTGCAAAGATATCGGCCAACTGGCTGGCCACGCTGTCGGGAATGTCGGCGTCGTCGGTAGCTGCAAACAACGAGCTTTGAATCGTGCCGTTGCCCATGCGGGTGCCTACATTGAGTCGTGCAATTTCTTGGCGTTCTGTGAATCCGGTGGACGTGCGCTCCATCACCCAGCGGGTGAAGTTTTCGCCATCATCGTTGGTCCAGCGTGCGGTTAGGCGGGTGAGGCGATGTTCCGCATCACCTTCCACGCTCACCATGCGGCCAGCGCGACCCATGAGTTGTTGGCGCGCCGTGCGTGCATTGCGCAAATAATCGGCGGCTTCGGTGTCGTTCAAGCCCAGGCGAGACAACAAGCTGTCAGCTGAGTCGCTAGAGCGCGTGACGTCCGAGCGGAACAGTTGCAGCGATTTGTCTGCCCACAAACTTGGCAGCGACAAGGTGTTGACGCTTTCCACCACTTGACTCAAGGGGCGCTTGGATGCGCCGTCGTCTAAGTTAGCGACCGCAAATGCACCGCCACCGAGGACGGAGAGTGCGACGGCCACGCCCGCCAAAACGCGGCGGTGATGTGTGTGAAGGCTGTTTTGTAGGCGCGTGACCCACAAAGAAAACGATGTCTGCAAGGTATTTCTCCAGCAGTAGGTAGAAGGCGGGGACGTCAGCCCAAAGCCTCAAGGTTTGGGCCTCTAAAATCAGGCTCAAACACCAAACCGTCGAGTATACCTTGGGCGGCAAAAAATCCTTATGAATCAAGCATCTTTACAAACTCACCCCGTTGTTCATCCAGTGACTGACCGTGTCCTCGAAGCCTTGGCTGTCACCAAGCGCGGCTGCGAAGAACTGATTCCGGAAGACG
This sequence comes from Comamonadaceae bacterium, assembly GCA_947455585.1. Taxonomy (GTDB): domain Bacteria; phylum Pseudomonadota; class Gammaproteobacteria; order Burkholderiales; family Burkholderiaceae_C; genus Limnohabitans. The sequence continues at coordinate 1,601 of CANGOY010000158.1, read as the reverse complement.
CATGGGTGAAAAAGCTCGCACGCTCAGACGCCACAGGTCAACCGCTGCGCATCAAATTGGGCCTAGACCCCACAGCGCCTGACATTCACATCGGCCACACCGTGGTGCTCAACAAAATGCGTCAGTTGCAAGACTTGGGGCATCAAGTCATCTTTTTGATTGGCGATTTCACCAGTTTGATTGGTGACCCCTCTGGCCGCAACAGCACACGTCCACCGCTCACGCCAGAGCAAATCAAGGTGAATGCCGAGACGTATTACAAGCAAGCCTCGTTGGTGCTCGACCCCACCAAAACCGAAATTCGCTACAACAGCGAGTGGTGCATTCCATTGGGTTCGATGGGCATGATTCAGTTGGCATCGAAGTACACCGTGGCGCGCATGATGGAGCGCAACGACTTTCATGACCGCTTCCATGCCAACACGCCCATCAGCGTGCACGAGTTTTTGTACCCGCTCATGCAGGGCTATGACTCGGTGGCGTTGAAGTCTGATTTGGAGTTGGGCGGTACCGACCAAAAATTCAATTTGCTCATGGGGCGCCATTTGCAAGCCGAATACGGCCAAGAAGCGCAATGCATTTTGACCATGCCGCTGCTCGAAGGTTTGGATGGCGTTGACAAAATGTCCAAGTCCAAGAACAACTACATCGGCATCAGCGAAGAACCCAACACGATGTTTGCCAAAGTGTTGTCTATCTCTGATGTGCTCATGTGGCGCTGGTACACCTTGCTGTCGTTCAAGTCCATGGCCGACATCGAAGCGTTGAAAAAAGAAATCGAAGGCGGACGCAACCCTAAAGACGCCAAGGTGGCTTTGGCCAAAGAAATTACCGCACGCTTCCACGGCGCAGCGGCTGCCGAGGCCGCAGAGCAAGACTTCATCAACCGCAGCAAAGGCGGCGTGCCCGATGAAATTCCAGAAGTCTCGCTCAGTGGCGCACCCATGGGCATTGGCGCCTTGCTCAAAGCCACAGGCTTGGCGCCTTCTAGCAGCGAAGCCAACCGGTTGATTGACGGCGGTGGTGTACGTGTGGACTCCAGCGTGGTCAGCGACAAAGGCTTGAAGCTCGATGCTGGTACCTTTGTGGTGCAAGTGGGCAAGCGCAAATTTGCGCGTGTCACCTTGGCTTAACGAATCGCGGTCAAACTCGACACATGAACATCCTCTCCAAATGGTTTTCGCCCAAAGGGCTGCTGTGGGCATCGGTCGTGGTGGCGTGTATCACCATCGCGCTCAAAACGCTGGCATGGCACCTCACCGACTCGGTCGGTTTGCTGTCCGACGCCATGGAGTCGGTCGTGAACTTGGCCAGCGCCATCTTTGGTTTGATGATGGTCACCGTGGCCGCAATGCCTGCGGATGAAGAGCATCCTTATGGCCATCACAAAGCTGAGTATTTTTCGTCTGGCTTTGAGGGCATCCTCATCGTGGCGGCGTCGCTGGGCATCATGTGGGCGGCAGGCCATCGCATTTTTGACCCGCAGCCCATAGAGCAAGTGGGCATTGGTTTGATTTTGTCGGTGGCCAGCTCTGCGCTGAATGGTTTGCTAGCTTGGGTCATGTTCAAGGCTGCCAAGGCGCATCGCTCGATTGCGCTAG
>CANGOY010000157.1 GCA_947455585.1 Comamonadaceae bacterium | reverse complement strand
TGTTCAGAGAACTTCTGAAAAGTTTGCTTCAACGCATGCAGCCATTGGTTCTTTTGCTGCTCGGTGGCAAAGCTGGCTTCAAAACTGTTGCTGGCTAGTGCGTAGGCTTGTTGTGCGTTAAGCCCCGTGGCCTCAAAGGTTTGCACAAAGTTCTCGTTCATGTAGCCACCAAAGTAGGCCGGGTCGTCCGAGTTGATGGTCACGCACAGGCCTGCGTCTAGCAGTTGGCCGATGTTGTGGTTTTTCAAATCGGGAAACACACACAGCTTTTGGTTAGACAGCGGGCACACGGTAAGCGGCGTGCGGTCTTTGGCCAAGCGCTCCATCAGCGCTGCGTCGTGCACGGCTTGTACGCCGTGGTCGATGCGCTCGACGTGCAACACATCCAAGGCGCTCCACATGTAGGCAGGCGGCCCCTCCTCGCCCGCATGGGCCACGAGGTGCAGGCCATGCGCGTGCGCCAAGGCAAACACGTTTTTAAATTTCTCTGGCGGGTGGCCCACTTCGCTGGAGTCCAAACCCACGCCAATGAATTTGTCTTTGAAGGGCAGCGCTTCGTTGAAGGTGTGCAGCGCAGCTTCTTCACTCAGATGACGCAAGAAGCACAAGATGAGCTGCGCGCTCACGCCCAGCTGCGCTTGCGCATCCACACACGCGCGATGCAAGCCGTTGATGACCGTGGCCATGGGCACGCCGCGCTCGGTGTGCGTTTGGGGGTCAAAGAACATTTCGGTGTGCACCACATGGTCGGCCTTGGCACGCTCCAAATAGGCCCAAGCCATGTCGTAGAAATCTTGCTCGTACAGCAGCACGCTTGCGCCTGCGTAGTAAATGTCGAGGAAGCTTTGCAGGTTGGTGAAGGCATAGGCCGCACGCAAGGCTTCGACGTTGGCATAAGGCAGCTTCACGTCATTGCGCTGCGCCAGTGCAAAGATGAGTTCAGGCTCTAGCGAACCCTCGATGTGAATGTGTAGCTCGGCCTTGGGCATCTCGCGCAAGAGCTGGGGCAAATGATGGGGGGCAACGGCGTGAACTTTGAACATAGCAGTCTCCTAACAAGACTTCATGCTACCTAATAAATTAATGTGCTGAACGAATTTGGTTACGTACCACCGGATAAATTTGCGACTCCCAACGCTTGCCGTTGAACACCCCGTAATGGCCCACGCCCGGTTGCAAATGGTGCGTCTTGCGATACGCGGGCAGCATGCTGCACAAGTCTTGCGCCGCCAAGGTTTGACCCATGCCGCAAATGTCGTCGCGCTCGCCCTCCACCGTCAGCACAAAGGTTTTGCGAATGGCTTGCAGGTTCAAGGGGCGACCACGGTAGGTCATCTTGCCGTTGGGCAGCGCGTGCTCTTGAAACACTTGCTTGACGGTCTCTAAATAAAACGGCCCCGACAAATCCATGATGGCGAAATACTCTTGGTAGAAGTCGCGAATCACATCGGCCTTTTCGTCTTCGCCATTCACGCGGTGCTGGTACAAGTTTTTAAACGACTGCTGGTGACGCTCGATGTTCATGTTCAAAAATGCCATGAGCTGCATGAAACCCGGGTACACACGCCGACCCACACCTTTGAAATGCAGCGGCACCATGCCAATCAAGTTGGACTCAAACCACTCGATGGGTTTGCTCATAGCCAGCTCGTTCACGCCCGTGGGGTTCACGCGTGTGTCGATGGGGCCCGCCATCAAAGTCAGAGAAGCAGGCTGGCAATCGCTTCGGTCTTCAGCCAACACGGCTGTTGCTGCAAGGCAGGCCACGGTGGGTTGGCACACACCCATCAAGTGCGCATTAGGCCCGAGGTGCTGCATGAACCAAATGATGTGTTCGATGTACTCGTCTAAACCAAACTCACCCTCGCTCATGGGAATGTCGCGGATGTTGCGCCAATCGGTCACATACACCTCGTGGTCTTGCACCAGCGTTTGCACGGTGCCGCGCAGCAAGGTGGCGAAGTGGCCAGACATTGGCGCGACCAGCAACAGCTTGGGTAAGTCTTTGGCGTCTTCGCGGCAAAAACGCACGAGGTCACAAAACGGTGTTCGGAATGAGGTGGTCTCAATGATGGGCACGCGTTTGCCTTGCGCATTCATCACGCTCGCAATGTTGAACGAGGGACGGGTGTGCGTGAAGCCCAGCAACGCCACCTGTTCGTAATACGCCGCCATGCGCTGCAGCGGCGTGATGCGCTTGTCATCGAACCAGTTCAGGCTAATGTCGCGTGCGTGCTCTGCAAATTTGCGAATCGGGTCTGAAACATCTGCCACCACTTGGTAGTTGCGATAAATCATGGGGTTGTCTCCACGCCGCTGAGCGTTGTCTTGATGCAGCTGCAAGTGCAAGACGCGTGCCATTGGGATGGCATACCTCTTGCAATGTGAGTTGCAGCACACACGTGCACCCCATTCATGCACCGGAAAGCAACCATGGCCAAAACCACGCTCACGCTCAGCAGCAAGAACTACTCGTCTTGGTCTCTGCGAGGCTGGCTGATGGTCAAGCTCTCCGGCCTTCCCTTCGAGGAAACACCGGTGGCCACCGACAACGTGGACGCACGCGCAGAGTTGCTTTTGCTCTCACCATCCATCCTCGTACCCTGCCTCAACCATGGCTCTGCACGCGTGTGGGACACGCTGGCCATTGGCGAGTACCTGAACGAAATCGCACCAAAAGCAAACCTGCTGCCCACCAACGCGGTGCACCGCGCACATTGCCGGTCCATTTGCGGCGAGATGCATTCGGGCTTTTCAGCACTGCGTGCTTCGCTGCCGATGAACATCAAAGCCAAGTTCAGCAAATTCAAAGTGTGGTCTAAAGCGCAGCTCGACATTGACCGCGTGCTCTTCATCTGGCGCGATTGCTTGAGCACGTACAAAGGCCCTTACTTATTTGGCAAGAAGCCCTCCTTGGCCGACTGCATGTTTGCGCCTGTGGTCACGCGCTTTGTCACCTATGGCATTGCACTCGACCCCGTGTGCGAAGCCTATTGCCAAACCATTTTGGCGATGCCCGAGATGAAGGAGTGGATGGCAGCCGCAACTGCAGAGCCTGATGACATTGAAGAACTTGAAGTGGAGTTTTAACCATGAATACTGCCGTCTCCAAAACCATCGCCTACGAGAGCCACACCGACTTCTCGCACGTCAAACCCGAAGACACCCAGTTTTTGCCCGGTGGCTTGCGCGACTTCTTTGTGTACCGCGACCTAGGCGTCGCCGCTGCCACGCGTGGCAAGGTCATTGCCCACATCGCCAAAGCCAACATGCCACCCGACAACGGCACAGGCTGGCACTACCACGTGGCTGAATTTCAAATCGTCATCATGCTCAAAGGCTGGGCAAGGTTTATGTACGGCGAAACACCCACGCTCGTGTCAGCGGGCGACTGCGTGCACCAGCGCCCCGGCATCATTCATTACTTGTTCGACTACTCGCCTGACATGGAGTACTTAGAAATTGTGGGGCCTGCTGACTTTGAATCTATCCCTGTGGATGGCCCCTGTGCAGTGCCGCACATCACGCCTTGGGTGAAGTGATTTTTTAGTTTTCGTAGCGACATAAAAAAAGACCACCCGAGGGTGGTCTTTTTATTGGCTTCACACTTGATTAGAAGTGGTATTCAGCTTTGACGAATGGTGTCTTGGCGAATGCACCAGTACCAGGACCAAATTGAGTTGTGTTTGACGCATCGTTACCGAACTTATTTTTCCAGTATTCATATCCGCCACCTAATTTAAAGGTATTTTTGGACGCACCAACTGTTGAGCTAACGTCATACATCAAAGCAGCATAGATATGAGTTTCCATTTTACTGTCTGAAGTTGTATCTTCCAACTTACCTTTGGTAGCGATAAAGTCTGCCCAGCCTTCAAAGCCCAAATTAGTAACGCCAGTGGGTACACCCCATGCCAAGCTCAAATCTGCGTGGTTTTTATAGTGATAACGACCAGTTGTATTCGCGTTTCCACCAATTTGATTGGGTTCATTGCTTTCACTTAAAGCCAAAAGGCTGATGTCAAAAAAACCTTGCTTGACATCAATCATCAAAGTAGGACCTGCTACCAACATGCGTTTTTTGGAGCCGTATGCATCGTTTTTTGTATTCCAGTCAAAGCCAGCGGTCACGCCAACGTCTTTAACAGGGCCAAATGCGTAGCTTTTACCTGTGATTTTTTGCAAATCAAACAAGCGGCGATACACAGCGTAGACCTCTTGCGCACCACCAGGTGAGCTTGCGCCTTTGTCTTCAGAGTTTGATTGCAACATGTCTACATTGAAGAAGTTTTGACCGTACTTGTCGCCACTGACGTTCTTCAATGAGTAAATGTTTTTGGCAATGCTGTTAGATTTGAACGGTTCTGCATAGTGATTACCAGTTGTGTAAGCGATAGACGTATCGCTCCAATCAGCAGCGTGAGCACAAACTGCAGCCGCAGCCAATGCAACGAGGGCAATTTTCTTTTTCATTTAAGTTTCCTTCAAGGTTAAAAAAATAGGGGATTACTTAGCGCCTGGCACTTTGCCTTCCACGCCTTTGACGTAGAAGTTGACGCCACTCAAGAACTTGTCGTCAGCGACTTGGTCTTTCTTCAACACTTCTTTGCCAGCGTTGTCGACGAGTGGGCCTTTCCAAATGGCGAAGCTGCCATCTTTCAAACCACTCTTGACTTCATCAATCTTGGCCTTGGTCTCAGCAGGCACGTCTTCGGCGATGGACACGAGGTCAATCGCGCCGTCTTTCACGCCAGACCATGTGTGTGTGCCGCCTGTCCACTTGCCTTCCAAGGCTTGGCGGGTGGCGTTGATGTAGTAAGGCGTCCAGTTGATGACGGCTGAAGCCAAGTGGGCTTTGGGGCCGTAGGCGGTCATGTCTGAGTCCCAACCGAAGGCACGCTTGCCTTTGTCTTGGGCTGTCTTCAACACAGCTGGAGAGTCGGTGTTTTGGAACAATATGTCAGCACCGCCGTTGATGAGCGATGTGGCAGCTTCGGTTTCTTTGGGTGGGTTGAACCACTCGTTGACCCAGACCACTTTGGTCTTGACTTTGGGGTTGCTGGATTGCGCGCCCAAGGTGAAGCTGTTGATGTTGCGGATGACTTCTGGAATTGGGATTGAAGCCACAACGCCGAGGGTGTTGCTCTTGGTCATCTTGCCCGCGATCACGCCAGCCATGTACGCGCCTTCGTAGGTGC
>CANGOY010000156.1 GCA_947455585.1 Comamonadaceae bacterium | reverse complement strand
TTGACGATGGCGATGTTTTGCGCCGTAGCGCTCATGCTCAAGCAAGCGAACGCAGCAGCTGCGACGGCGGTCCAAATCATTTGTTTTTTCATGTCAGGTCTCAGGGGTTTTCTATGACTTCAATGGCCAAGGCATGCAAGCCTTGATCGATATATTCTTGCAATGCATCATACACAAGGCGATGGCGCGAAACGCGGGATTTGCCAGTGAACACGACGCTTTGAATGCGAACTCGAAAATGCGTACCGACGCCGCTCTCATTGGCTCCTACGTGGCCTGCATGAGCCGCACTTTCGTCTAAAACTTCAACAAAAACAGGGTTTAGGCGGTCTTGTAATCGCTGTGTCAGGGCGTGTGCGGTGATATTCACGCTTGGTCCTCTGGCTGCTCTTTGATGAAGCGGCTCATGTAGACGCCTTGGGCTACGACAAACACCAACATCAAACCCAAACCACCGAAGAGTTTGAAACTCACCCATGTGTCGGTGTCGTAGTTGTTGGCCACCCACAGATTGATACAACCCATGACAGCAAAGAAGCATGCCCAGCTATGCAGCAACACCCCCCAAGCGTGCTCAGGCAGTTCAATCTGCGCGCTCATGAGCTGCTTGAGAAAATTGCGTTTGAACACGTAATAACCCACCAGCAAGGCGCCACCCATCAGCCAGTACAGCACGGTGGGTTTCCATTTGATGAAGGTTTCGTCTTGCGTGAGCAGCGTCGCCCCACCAAACACCACGATGACGCCTAGGCTGACCCATTGCATGGGCTCTACAAAGCCGTTTTTGCGCCACAGATAACCAATTTGCAGCAGCGTGGCCACGATGGCCACAGCCGTGGCGGCCATGATGCCCCACGTTTTGAACGTGATGAAGAACAGGATGATGGGGAAGAAGTCGAGCAGTAATTTCATAAAAGCAATTATTTGTTTGGCACGAAGTCTAACGAAGCCGAGTTCATGCAGTAGCGCAGACCCGTGGGGGCAGGGCCATCGTTGAAGACATGGCCTAAATGCGCACCGCATTGGCTGCACACCGTTTCCACGCGAACCATCCCGTGAGTGGTGTCGCGATGCTCGGCAATGGCTTCTTCGCTGGCAGCGGTGTGAAAGCTGGGCCAACCGCAGCCAGCATCAAACTTGGTGGACGCGTCGAACAGTTTGGCCTCGCAGCAGATGCAGTGGTAGCTGCCTTGCTCCCAATGGTCTTCGTATTTGCCAGTGAAGGGGCGCTCGGTGGCGGCTTTGCGCGTGACGTCAAAGGCCACTGGTTCGGCATTTTTAGCGGCGAGCAGGGCGCGCCATTCTTGTTCGGTTTTTTGGAGGGTCATGAGGAGCAGCTGATTTCAATGGACGAGGCCCATTCTGGCGCAAGGTCAGCCCAAGCTTCGTAAGTGGGATGTTCGTCAAAGGGGGCGTGCAGCACCTGCAGCAGGTCTTGCACCATCGCAAAGTTACCGGCCTTGGCTTGGCGAATGGCCAGCTCGCCCAAGTGGTTGCGCAAAATGTATTTTGGGTTGGTGCGCAGCATGGTGTCGCCTGCTGAGGTTCGGTTGGCTGTGCCCAAGCGGTCTAGGTAGCGAGCGCACCACGCGTCAAACACCTCGCGGTGCAGGAACAAGTCGCGCACAGGTTCAAACGCATGCGTGCTGTGGGCTGATTCGCGCACGGCCACGCTCAAGCGACGCCAAAACACGGTGTAGTCCACAAGGTCTTCTTGCAGGGCTTGCAGCACGTCTTCCACCAAGGCGCGGTCGCCCTCGTGTGCGCCGCTCAGGCCCAGCTTGTCACGCATGCCTTGGTCCATGACAGCAGGGAAAGTTTGCTTGTAGCTCTCAAGCGCAGCCAAGGCGGGTGCTTGTTCATCGATGAGGGGCATCAGGGCTTGGCCCAAGCAAAACAAATTCCAATAAGCAATTTGCGGCTGACGCGCATAGGCATAGCGGCCTGAGGTGTCGGAATGGTTGCAGATGTGGTTGGCGTCAAAGCCGTCTAAGTATTGGAACGGGCCATAGTCCAGCGTCAGACCGAGGATGCTGATGTTGTCGGTGTTCATCACGCCATGGCAAAAGCCCACGGCTTGCCATTGAGCCATCAGGACGGCGGTGCGCTGGGTAACTTCGTTTAGCAAGGCCACATAGCGCTCAGCGCCTTGTTTGTCTTGTAGCGCGGGGAAGTGGGCTGTCACCACATGGTCGGCCAAGGCGCGCAGTTCATCGATTTGGCCGTTGGAAGCGAAATGCTCGAAGTGGCCAAAGCGCACAAAGCTGGGTGCTACACGGGTGACCACGGCGGCGGTTTCTACTTCTTCACGGCGCACATGAGCGGGTGATCCGGTGACGCACAAGGCGCGCGTGGTGGGAATGCCCAAACCATGCATGGCTTCGCTGGCCAAAAACTCGCGAATGCTAGACCTCAACACAGCGCGGCCATCGCCCCGGCGGGAATATGGTGTGGGACCTGCACCTTTGAGTTGAAGCTCTTGCAAGCCTGCAGGGGTTTGAATTGCCCCGAGGTTCAAGGCACGACCATCGCCCAGCTGTCCCGCCCATTGGCCAAACTGGTGACCGCTGTACACGCTGGCGTAGGTGGGTTGATTGGCGACGAGTCGGTTGCCTGTGAGCAGCTCTAACGCTTCTTGCTGCTGCCACAAGTCTGAGGGTAAGCCAAGCTCACGGCGTAAGGACTCGTTGCAACCCACCCAATGTGCAGCAGGCAGGGGTGTGGGCTCAGTTGGGTTGGCAAACGTCTCGCCTAAAGATGCAAAGCCCCCCTCGGACACACGCAACCAAGGCAAATCGGTATTTGAAAGGGCAGGGTGATGAAACATGACAACCATTGTCTCGGGTTATCCATAGGCTGGTTTTTTGTGGGCTTTCCCAAAAAATACACAAAGACTTGGCACAATACACAAAAAAGCACGACCGTGCGAAAAAGTAAAAGAGCAAGGAGCCACCATGCTAGGACTGATGCAAGACCAACCCCTGCTGATCTCGGGTTTGATTGATTTCGCAGACAAACACCATGGCGATGGTGAGGTGGTGTCACGCCGCGTCGAAGGCGATATTCACCGCTACACATGGTCCGATGTGGCGCGCCGCTCGCGTCAGGTGGCCAATGCCTTGGATGGCATGAAGCTGGGTTTCAGCGACCGCGTGGCCACCTTGGCTTGGAACGGTTACCGCCATCTTGAGCTGTACTTTGGCGTCAGCGGCTCGGGCCGCGTGTTGCACACCATCAACCCACGTTTGCATCCAGAGCAAATTGCGTGGATTGCCAACCACGCCGAAGACCAAGTGCTGTGCTTTGACATGACGTTCTTGCCCATCGTGCAAGCCATTCACAGCAAATGCGCCACCGTCAAGCATTGGGTCGCCATGTGCGATGCCGACAAACTGCCTGCCGACACTGGCATTCCCAACCTCATCAGCTACGAAGCTTGGATGGGCAGCCAAAGCACCAGCTACCAATGGCCGGTGTTTGACGAAAACACGGCGTCGAGCATGTGCTACACCAGCGGCACCACAGGTAACCCCAAAGCCGCGTTGTACAGCCATCGCTCCACCACCTTGCATGCCTATGCTGCGGCGCTGCCCGATGTGATGTGCATCTCGGCTCGCGACGCCATCCTGCCCGTGGTACCCATGTTCCACGTCAATGCATGGGGCATCCCGTACAGCGCTGCGCTCACGGGCGCTAAGTTGGTGTTTCCAGGCCCCGGCATGGACGGCAAGTCGGTGTACGAGATGATTGAGAACGAAGGCGTCACCTATGCCGCCGGTGTACCCACCGTGTGGCAAATGTTGCTGACTTACATGAAGCCCAATGGCTTGAAGTTCTCGACCTTGAAGCGCACCGTGATTGGTGGCTCGGCTTGCCCGCCCGCCATGATTGACGCCTTCCGAGATGACTTCGGTGTAGATGTCTTACACGCGTGGGGCATGACAGAAATCAGCCCCTTGGGCACCGTGTGCACGTTGAAAAACAAACACCTCACACTGTCCAAAGATGAGCAAATGAAGTTGCTGCTCAAGCAAGGTCGCGCCATCTACGGCGTAGACATGAAGATAGTGAACGATGCCGGCGACGAGCAACCCCACGATGGCAAAGCCTATGGCGACTTGTTGGTACGTGGCCCTTGGGTCGTGGCGAATTACTACAAAGGCGAGGGCAACCCGCTGGTCAAAGACAAAGACGGCCAAAACTGGTTCCCCACGGGTGACGTGGCCACCATCGACGCCGATGGCTTCATGCAAATCACCGACCGCAGCAAAGACGTCATCAAGTCGGGTGGTGAGTGGATCAGCTCCATTGATATTGAAAACATTGCCGTGGCACATCCCGCTGTGGCCATGGCCGCTTGCATTGGTGTGCCGCACCCCAAGTGGGACGAGCGCCCCATCGTGGCGGTAGTGAAAAAGCCAGATGCCCAAGTGAGCCGTGAAGAACTGCTGGCTTTCTACGAGGGCAAGACTGCCAAGTGGCAAATCCCAGACGACGTGGTGTTTGTCGATGCCATCCCGATTGGGGCCACCGGCAAGATGCTCAAAACCAAATTGCGCGAACAGCTCAAAGACTACAAGCTGCCAAGCGCCTAACCCATCCGATTCGTTTAATGAAGGAAATGCAATGAGTGCAGACTACCAAGTACATGGCGATGTTGCCGTGATTACCCTGAACAACCCGCCCGTCAACGGCATGGGGCTGGAGACCCGTCGCGCCGTTGTGGCCGGCATTGCCCAAGCGCAAGCTGATGCCGCTGTGAAAGCGGTGGTCATCACGGGTCATGGCAAAGCTTTTTCGGGCGGGGCCGATGTGCGTGAGTTTGGTTCGCCCAAAGCTTTCCAAGAGCCCAATTTGCTCAGCGTGATTTCTTGCGTGGAAAACTGCAGCAAGCCTGTGGTGGCTGCCATGCACACCGTGGTGATGGGCGGTGGCCTTGAGTTGGCATTGGGTTGCCACTACCGCGTGTGCGCACCTGGCACCAGCATCAGCATGCCAGAGGTGAAATTGGGCCTCATCCCTGGCGCAGGCGGCACACAACGTTTGCCACGTGCCTTGGGCGTAGAGCCTGCGTTGAACATGATTGTGAGCGGCGAAGCGATTAAGAGTGACATGCTGAGCATGCTGCCCGGCCAAAAGCTGTTTGACCAAATGGCCATGTCGCCTAAGAGCTTGATGGACGAGGCCATTGCTTATGCCCGTGAAGTGGCCGATGTGCGCCCACTACCCAAAGTGCGTGACCTGCCT
>CANGOY010000155.1 GCA_947455585.1 Comamonadaceae bacterium | reverse complement strand
TGGTGGCCATTACCCACGATCGCTACTTCTTGGATAATGCAGCCGAGTGGATTTTGGAACTCGACCGTGGCCACGGCATTCCCTACAAAGGCAACTACTCCACTTGGTTGGAGCAAAAAGAAGCCCGTTTGGCCACCGAGCAGCGCACCGAAGACGCACGCAGCAAGGCCATGAAGAAGGAATTGGAATGGTCGCGTCAAAACCCCAAAGGCCGTCAAGCCAAGAGCAAGGCCCGTTTGGCCCGCTTTGAAGAGTTGTCTGATCACGAATACCAAAAGCGCAACGAAACCCAGGAAATTTTCATTCCTGTGGCCGAGCGTTTGGGTCATGAAGTGTTTGAGTTCAAGAACGTCAGCAAGTCCTTTGGCGACCGTGTGTTGATTGACAACCTGAGCTTCCAAGTGCCTGCAGGCGCCATCGTCGGCATCATCGGCCCCAACGGTGCGGGTAAGTCGACCTTGTTCAAGCTGATTGCAGGCAAAGAGCAGCCAGACAGCGGTGAAGTGAAGATTGGCCAAACCGTGAAGATGGCCTTTGTGGACCAGTCGCGCGACGACCTGAACGATGACAAAACCGTGTGGGAAGACATCTCAGGTGGTTTGGACATCATGAACGTGGGCAAGTTCCAAATGCCAAGCCGTGCGTATTGCGGCCGCTTCAACTTCAACGGTGGCGACCAGCAAAAGAAAGTCGGCATGTTGTCCGGTGGTGAGCGTGGCCGCTTGCACTTGGCCAAGACCTTGATTGAAGGCGGCAACGTGTTGCTGCTGGACGAACCTTCTAACGACTTGGACGTGGAAACCTTGCGTGCGTTGGAAGACGCGCTGTTGGAGTTCGCCGGCTCTGTGATGGTGATTAGCCATGACCGCTGGTTCTTGGACCGTATTGCCACCCACATCTTGGCCGCTGAAGGCGATAGCCAATGGGTGTTCTTTGACGGTAACTACCAAGAGTACGAAGCCGACAAGAAGAAACGTTTGGGTGAAGAAGGCGCCAAGCCCAAGCGCGTGCGCTTCAAAGCACTTAAGTAATTCCTACTTTCTCCCCAAAAGCCTAATCACTAGTCGTGATTGGGCTTTTTTTATTTTCAACTGGCGAGAATTTTTCATTTTTAAAGTTTTGCTTCATCATTTTTAATACTTTAATGGGTTTAATTGCTCATACAATGTATTCAAAAGTTTACGTATCGATATGTGGCTTTCCTCAAATTAGTTAAGAGAATAGGAACTTGTAATGAATATGCCTCCTTCCAAAGAACCGTACGACGGCTATTGCGGTACCAGCTATGCAGCCAAGATGTTGGGCATCTCGGTGGGTACCGTCCAAGGCTTGGTCGAAAAGAACGACCTCAAAGCTTGGAAGACCCAAGGCGGTCACCGTCGCATTTCATTGCAATCAATTCAAGACTACCAACGTCGCCACAACTTGGCCCCCGCATCCATGATGCAAGGCGAAGACCGCTTGCGCGTGTTGGTGGTGGAAGATGACGAGAACACCCGTTTGATGTTGCAAACCAACTTTGACCAATGGGGCTTGCCTTTGGATGCTGTCATGTACGCGTCCGCCATGGAGGCCTTGTTGGACATGCCCAGCTTGCAACCTCAAGTGCTGTTGACAGACTTGAAAATGCCAAACGTCGATGGTTTTGAGTTTTTGAAAACCCTCAGCACCCACAACTTGTTCAGCAATTTGGCCGTGGTCGTCATGACCGGCATGAGCGCTGAAGATGTGCGTGCCAAAGGCGGTTTGCCCGATGGCGTGCAGTTGCTGCAAAAGCCCATCGACATGGACTGGTTACACGGCTTCTTTGACGCACTGATGTCGGTGCGTCAAATCAACCGCCGCGCACGCCAAGTTGCTTAAAGTCAAGGCCAAAGCGCCTGAGTGACAGCGCAGTGGCACAGAGCCAGTTAAGCTCTGTCCCGTGCTCAAACTCTCTGTCCTTGACCAATCCGTTGCTGCCGCTGGCCGAAGCCAAGATGCAGCCATTCGCCAGACCCTAGACCTCGCGCAGCAGTGCGAGGCATGGGGCTATCACCGCTTTTGGGTGAGCGAGCATCACAGTCACCCCAGCATTGTGGGCACCGCGCCCGAGGTGTTGATGGCTGCCATTGCCGCACGCACCACGCGTATTCGGCTGGGCAGTGCAGGCGTCATGTTGCCGCACTACGCGCCGCTCAAAGTGGCTGAACAATTCCGCGTGCTTGATGCCTTGGCGCCAGGCCGCATCGACCTCGGCGTGGGCCGTGCGCCCGGTAGTGATGGCCGCACCGCGCAGCTGCTCAACCCCGACCGCCACGCCTCAGACAACTTCCCACAGCAAGTGATGGAGTTGAAAGCGTGGGTGACGGGTGAGCCCATTCCCGCAGGCCACCCCGGCCACGGCGTGTATGCCTACCCCAGTGGCCCCACATCACCCAATGTCTGGATGCTGGGCAGCTCTGACTACGGCGCACAGCTGGCAGCGCATTTGGGCCTGCCGTATGCCTTTGCCTACTTCATCACCGAAGGGCAGGGCGTGGACAACGCCTTCAACCTTTACCGCGCTAACTACCGGCCCAACGAACGCAACCCCAAGCCGCACGCTACCGTCTGCGTGTGGGCCTTGGCCGCAGACACCGAAGACGAAGCGTGGCGTTTGTTTCAAAGCCGCGCGCGTTGGAAGATGGACCGCAACACAGGTCGCATTGGTGCTTTGTTGCCGCCCGAACAAGCGGTGCGTGAGTACAACGCATCAGAGCAAGTGGCTATGGCTGAATTACGTGCTGGCGCTTTGGTGGGCAGTGCCTCCCAAGTGGCCAACAAGCTGCGCAAGCTGGCCGAGCGCTTGCAGCTGGACGAAGTAGTCATCATCACTTGGACGCACGAAGCTGCAGCGCAAGCCCGCTCGTATGAGCTGCTGGCCAAAGAGTTTGCGCTTGTTTAAAAATTTACCCCGCCCAAAACTGTTTTAATTTCTTCTTTATTTTCAACATAACAACCGGAGACCAAACCATGTTTTCAACCGCAATCGCAGGCAGCTTGCCCAAACCCGAATGGTTGGCCGAGACCAACAAACTCTGGCCCAAGTGGCAGGCTGAAGGCGACGCTCTGTTGCAAGCCAAAGCCGATGCCACGCTGCTCTGGATTAAGGCGCAGGAAGATGCCGGCCTAGATGTGATTGGCGACGGCGAGCAATCTCGCCAACATTTTGTGCACGGCTTTTTAGAGCAGGTCGAAGGCATCGACTTTGAAAACAAAGTCACCATGGGCATTCGCAACAACCGCTACGACGCGCAAGTGCCGCAAGTCATTGCACCTTTGCGCCTCAAAGGTCGCGTGCACGCGTTTGAAGCGCAACTCGCTCGCGCCCACACCAAGAAGAAACTCAAGTTCACTTTGCCCGGCCCCATGACCATCGTCGACACCGTGGCCGACCGTTTTTACGGCAAGGGCAAAGACGCGGTGCAAGGCCGCATCGACATGGCGTTTGCGTTTGCCGAATTGCTCAACCAAGAAGCTTTGGCTTTGCAGGCTGACGGCGTGGACATCATTCAGTTTGACGAACCTGCGTTCAACGTTTACCTAGACGAAGCCGCAGACTGGGGCGTCAAAGCGCTAGAGCGCGCCGCGCAAGGGTTGACCTGCACCACGGCTGTTCACATTTGCTATGGCTACGGCATCGAAGCCAACAACAACTGGAAGAAGACCTTGGGCGACGAATGGCGTCAATACGAAAAAGTATTGCCCGCTTTGGCCAAGAGCAGCATCCAGCAGGTGAGCCTCGAGTGCTACCACTCGCATGTGCCACCAGAGATGATGGCTTTGCTAGAAGGCAAAGACGTGATGGTGGGTGTGATTGACGTGGCCAGCGATGTGATTGAAACACCAGAGCAAATTGCCGACACCATTGGCATGGCATTGAAATACGTGCCTAAGAACCGTTTGATTGCTTGCACGAACTGCGGTTTGGCGCCTATGACCCGTGAGGTTGCCGTGAAGAAGCTGGAGGCTTTGGCTGCTGGGGCTGCGTTGGCTCGCACGCGTTACGCCTGAGTTTTTGTTGTTGTTCGGGAGGCGAGGGGTTTGGGCACCTGTTTACGCTCATGTCCCCCGATTCAGGCGAAGCCTGAATCTCCTCCTTGACTTCGCTACAACAGATACCCAAACCCCTCTCTTCGCTCTCGAAGATGCTTGCTCGCCTTTGGCTTTGCAAGCGCCAAACTTCGCTGTTTGCAGCCCACGTTTTTGCTGACAGACATTTGTTCACCAGCCCACAGGCTCATGCAGCTTGGGTGTCTTGTGAAGCGAAGTCAAGGAGGAGAGAGGCGCGCAGCGCCTCTCGGGGGACATGAGCGCAACAAGGCGCCCAAGTTGCATGAGCCGTCTAACGCCAACGAAGACAACAGCAGCAACAAAGAGCAGTTAAGCGCAGCCACTATCACCACAGCTACCGCTGCCGTGAATCTCATCTTCAGGCGCTGAGACGATGCCAGTCTCAGCGTCATAGCCCACACGGCGCAGGTGCAAGGCCAAAGCCGCATCCATGGTTTGCGCGTGTTGCGGAAACCAAATGCCCAGCTCGTGTGCCATTTGGCGCATCACGGCCATGTCGCCTTTTTCACGGCCACGGCGCAAGCCTTCGCGCATCACTTCGAGGATGACGTTGTGCTGCATGGTGTGGCAGTTGCTGGATGAAAACTTGGTGTCTTTCATCCATTTGTCTTCGCCGCCAAAGTGCTCTTCGGTGTGCTCAATCAGCGCAGCAAAGCGCTCGGTCAAGGTGTCGTCATCGGCCAGCTCGGTGGCGGCCAACAAGTCTACAAACTCACGGTGCGTGTCGTCCATGAAGTCCAGCTCGAGTGACAAAGCATCAGACCAAGCGAGGGTGACTTCGCGGGTGGGCAGTGTGGCGGTGAGGGTGTCGGACATAAGAACTTTCGAGAGAAGTAACGTTTTGCGTTTGCTTGAGCGTTGACAAGTAGGCTATGAGCTGAGTCTTGTGCTTAAACCTATTGCAAGCTGCTTTGGTTGAACCAATATTAATTGTAAGAAGCCGCTACATCCTTGCGCTGGGTCAAACCCCGCGCAGCCAAGCTGCAAATCGGTGCAACTAACTTGGCTCTGCCATGAAGATGGCCAGCGTCACCGCCGCATTGGCCACGCCGGTCCACAAGAAGATGTCGGGGATGCTCATGCCTGCGCTCAGCATGGCCCCTGCAATGAGCGAGCTGGCAATCATGAAGATCGCATTGATGATGTTGTTGGCCGC
>CANGOY010000154.1 GCA_947455585.1 Comamonadaceae bacterium | reverse complement strand
GGCAATCGTCGACACACAGGGCGTGTAAATCAACACAAACAGCATGAAGCTATAGGCCTGCACCCATGTGATGTGCTGCGTGATGGTTTGCACCAAAACGGCACCTTCTTGGCCATAAATCACCGCCAATGAACCAATGACAATTTCTTTGGCGATGAAGCCAAACAACAACGCAATCGTCAACTCTGCGTTGATGCCAATGGGCTGAAAAATGGGTTGCAACCAATTGCCCAACTGGCCGGCCCACGAATCAATGCTGCCGGGCTGAACACCTTGCGGGAAGTTGGTGAGCACCCAAATCATCACCACGCCAATCACGATGAAGCGCGTTGCACGGTTTAAGAAATGTCGAACTTCTTGCCAACCTACCAACACCATTTGACGCACCGTGGGGAAACGATAGGGCGGCATTTCTAAGATGAAAGCATCGTTGTTCACGTACTGTCGCTTGAAGATGAGCGAAGTGGCAATGGCCATCAAGATGCTCATCACGTACAGCGAGAACAACACCCAGGGCGCTTGCTCCGCGGTGAAAAGTGCTGCGATGAAAAACACGAACACTTGCATGCGCGCTGAACACAAGGAAAACGGAATGGTCAGCATCGTCAAAAAGCGCAAACCTTTCGAACGAATCACACGCGTCCCCATCAAGGCGGGCACATTGCAGCCAAAGCCCATCAACAACATCACAAAGCTGCGGCCGTCGAGCCCAAACTTGGCCATCAAGGCGTCCATCAAAAACGCCGCGCGTGACAGATAGCCCGTGTCTTCCACCATGCCGACAAACAAAAAGAACAACACGATGAGCGGCACAAAACTCGCCACGGTGCTCAGCCCGTTGTAAACACCGTCCAGCAGCAAGCCCTGCAACATCAAAGGAAGGTTGGCACACAATGGCTCAAGCGCACTCGTACGCAGCGCACTTAACAACCATGTCGCACCATCTTGAAGCGGCTTGCCAATCACAAACACGCCTTCAAACAGCAACAGCATGACCGCAAAAAATATGGGCAAGCCGAACACAGGGTGCAACAGCACCTTATCGAGCTTCTCGGTGGTGGCATGCGAGGCTTGTGCTGGCACGCTCACTGACGCGCTGAACGCTTTTTCAACTTCAGCCAATGTGGGCTGATGCATCTTGGAAGGCACTTCGTTGAAGGCTTGGCGCATCGCTGGCTGCAAGCGCTCCATGCCTTGGCCATATTTGGCCGAGAGGATGTGCACCGGCAGCTGAAGCTGGCGACTCAGCGCCTGCGCATCCACTTCAATGCCCATGGCACTGGCCTCGTCCACCATGTTCATCACCAACAGCATGGGAATGCCCTTGGACATGACTTGGCTGAGCAGGTTGAGTTGACGCTCGTACTGCGAGGTGTTCAGCACAAAGATGATGAGGTCGGTCGATTGCGTGTCTAAAAACGTGGTCACCACCCGCTCATCGTCCGAGTAGCCATTCAGGTCATAGATACCCGGTAAGTCCACCATGCGCACCACTTGGTCGCCCACGATCAAGCGCGCGTTGAGCAGCTCCACCGTCAGACCAGGCCAGTTGCCAACCTTGGCATGTGCGCCAGTCATTCGATTGAACAGGGTGGACTTGCCCGTGTTGGGCATGCCGAGTAATGCAACACGTTTCATATAACTATCGACTCACAACGGTGCGGTTTGGGAAGCAGCAAGGCAGATGCAACTGGCTTCTTTCAGCCGAAGAATGACCTCACTCGTGCCCACACGCAGATGCATGGGGCCACCAAACTTGGCTTTGCGCAGCACTCGCACGCGCGCCCCCTCTTTCAAACCCAAAGCGAAGAAGCGTTTTTTCAGCTGGCCGTCCACATTGATGGCCATGACACATCCGAACTCACCATTGGCAAGTTTTTCCAGCGTCTGTGGCAACTGGGTCTGATGAGGCATGGCAGTAATTGAGGCGTGCATGACGTTGTTTTGAAGTCGATGTGAATAATTTCATACTCGGAACGCAAATGGGAATGATTTGCATTTAAACTTATTTTACATCCAATCCCTAACCATTTGTTCGCCACACATGTCCAGACTTCGTTTTTTAGCACCCTTGTTGATCTATTCGACATGGCTCGCCTCATGCGGTGGGGGTGGCGCAACACCCTCGGCTGAATCGATAAGTGCAGCGGCGCAGCTGGGCCAATTGATATTCAAAGACCCAAGCCTGTCCGCCTCAGGCCAAATGTCCTGCCAAACCTGCCACGAACCGAGCCTTGGCCATGCATCGCCCTTCACAACGGCGGTGGCCTTGGGTGGTCCAACGCTGACCGACGCAGGTCTCAGAACCCCGCCCGCTATCAATTACCTCAAGTTCAACGGCGCATTCAAGTTCGATACCGACGGCACCCCCATGGGCGGTTTCTTTTGGGACGGGCGTGCAAACTCACTGGCCGAACAGGCCAAGGGCCCATTTTTAAATGCAGTCGAAATGGCCAATGGCGATGCAGCCACCGTCATTACCAAGCTGCGCACGGCCACCTATGCCGACCAGTTCAAAAAAGCATTTGGCGCGGACATCTTCAACGACCCAAACACAGCCTTTGAGCGCGTGGCCTATGCGCTGGAGCGCTATCAAATCGAAGACGCCGACTTTGCACCGTTCACTAGCAAGTTTGATGCAGTCAACCAAGGCAAAGAAGCGTTCACACCCCAAGAGCTGAGGGGCTTGGTGTGGTTTAACCGTGCAGACAAGGGCAACTGCGCGGCCTGCCATCCCAGCACCAAACCAGACAACGCGCCTGCCGCGTTGTTCACCGACTTCTCATACGACAGCTTGGGCGTGCCACGCAACAACGACATCCCCGCCAATAGCGTCGCTGGTTTTTACGACAAGGGCTTGTGCAATGGCGGCCCAGCTGCCTTGAATTTAGCTGCCCGTACAGACCTGTGCGGCGCATTCAAAGTCCCGAGCTTGAGAAACGTGGCCAAGCGCAAGCGCTTCTTCCACAACGGCCAGTTCACGACGCTTGAACAAGTCGTGAACTTTTACATCACCCGAGACACCGCGCCCACCGCGTGGTATCCCTCAGACCTTACAGGCGTCTTGATTTACAACGACTTGCCCGCCTTAGAGCGCGGCAACGTGAACGTGACCGAAGGCCCCTACAACCGCACAGGCCTGACACCCGCCCTCAACGCGCAAGAAATCACAGATTTGATCGCCTTCCTCGGCACATTGAGCGATCGCTAAAAATTTAAAAGGACATTGCCATGAAATTTAAAACAACACTCGTCGCGACAGCCGTCATCTTGGCTTGCCAAGTCGGCCATGCACAAACCGCCAAAGACATGGCCGCTGACATGCGACAAATGCGCGAAGAGCTGCGCCAACTTCGCGCCGAGCTAGAGGGCCTGAAGAAACAAAAAGACCAAACGCCCACACCTGCACCCGTGATTGCCGCGCAAACCCCAAGCCAGACAGACACAAGTGCGCATGTGGATCAGCCCGCCAATGCGGTGAATTTGTTTGGTTACGGCGAGCTCAATTTCACACGCCCCAAGAACAACATTGCCGGCTCCGAGGCGACAGCGCGCCGCGCTGTTTTAGGCTTTGGCTACAAATTCAATGACCGCACACGTTTTGCGGCCGAGCTAGAAGTGGAGCATGCCGTGGTCTCCAAAGACGACAGCGGCGAGGTTGCGTTTGAACAGCTCTATGTCGAGCACGACATCAGCGACGGCTTGTCTGCCAAGATGGGTTTGTTCTTGTTACCCGTGGGCTACATGAACGAAAGCCACGAGCCCACACGTTATTACGGCGTCACACGGAACTTGGTTGAAACCGCCATCATTCCATCCACATGGCGTGAACTGGGCGTCGGCTTTCGCGGCATACAAGACTCAGGCCTTCGCTGGGACGCAGGCGTGGTCACCAGCTTTGATTTAACCAAATGGCCAACCGACAGCGCAGACACCAAAGAGTCGCCGCTTGGCGCTATCCACCAAGAGGGGCAAAAGGCCAAGGCTGCCTCACTCGGCTATTACGGCGCCTTGAACTTTGATGGCATCCCCGGCGTGAACTTTGGCGGCAGTTTGTTTCAAGGTGGCATTGGCCAAAAACAACCCACCATTGCCTCACCAAACGCGTCTGTGACTTTGGCTGAAGTGCACACCAAGTGGCAAGTGGGGTCTTGGGATCTCTCCGCCCTAGCGGCGCAAGGCTGGTTTCATGATGTCAGCGCATTCAATGCCTCCGGCAATGGCGCCAGCAACCCAGTACCTGACCAATTCCGCGGTTGGTATGCCCAAGCTGCCTATCGCTTGTGGCGCAGCGGCGATAGAAGCCTCGTGCCGTTCACACGCTATGAGCAGGTCAACACAGCGCTAGGCTTTTCTGGGCTGGGTGGTTTAGCACCCGCCAATGAGCCAAACACCAAGGTGTGGACAGCGGGTGCCAGCTATTACTTGCACCCGCAAGTCGTGGTGAAAATGGACATGCAGAAATACCAAAACAACAGCGCGCTTGACCGGTTCAACATGGGTCTCGGCTTCCATTATTGAGATGCACCACATGCGACCCACAAACCGCCGAGCGCTTTTGCAAAAACTGGGGGCGGCCAGCTTATGCGCCACCCCACTGATGGGCGGCTCCGTCTTTGCCGCCGTCTTCATGGAGGCCGAGCAAGCGCACAAGCTACTGCTGCCAAACGCCGACACGTTTCAAACGTTGGCCTTTTCGCTGGATGAGCTCAAGCTCAACGCAATAGCCAAAGCTAGTGACACGCGCATCCCGAAAAACTTCAGCCCAAAAATCTGGCGCGCTGTGCAAAGCGACAAAACCCTTGGGTGGGTCATCTCAGACCGCGTGATCGGGAAATACGACCTCATTGATTACGCCGCGGGTTTTGATGCCGAGGGCATATCGCTGGGCATGGAGGTGTTGGCATATCGCGAATCACATGGCTCCGAAATTAAACAATCGGCTTGGCGCAAGCAATTCGCTGGCAAAAAAGGCCCCAGCGCCATGCGCTTTGCCGACGACATTCGCAACATCTCAGGCGCCACACTGTCTTGTCAACATGTGACCGAAGGCATGCAACGCTTAAGCGCCTTGGCCTCGTTGTTGGCCGCTGGAAAATAAGTTCGCCATGTGGATAGCCAGAGCGCGTTCTTTGATGGGCACCGTTGTCACCATTCGCGCACAAACGTGTGACGGTGATGTGCAAGGTGTCGACCATGCCATGTCTGAAGCGTTTTCCATCATGTCTCGCATCAGTCACGCGATGAGCGCGCACCAGGCTGACTCCGACCT
>CANGOY010000153.1 GCA_947455585.1 Comamonadaceae bacterium | reverse complement strand
GCGAATGACAAACCCACTTACGTGTCGTTGTTGGGTTTAGAAGAAGCCAAGTCATATGCGCAGTCTTTGTTGCGCGAGGCGCTCGATGCCTTGCACAGCACAGGCTTGACGCACACCCACACGCTGGCCGCTTTGGCTGAGCGCGTGGTGAACCGGAACACTTGAACACACATGCCTAATTTGTTGCAAACCATCAATTCGCCAACAGACCTGCGGGCTGTGCCGCGCCACCAGTTGCCAGCGCTGGCCGATGAGTTGCGTACTTTCGTGCTCAACAGCGTGGCCAAAACAGGCGGGCATCTCAGCTCCAACCTCGGCACGGTCGAGCTGACTGTTGCTTTGCACTACGTGTTCAACACACCGCACGACCGTATCGTGTGGGACGTGGGCCATCAAACGTATCCCCACAAAATTTTGACGGGCCGCCGTGACCAAATGGGCACGCTGCGTCAACGCCACGGCTTGAGCGGCTTTCCGCGCCGTGACGAAAGCGAGTACGACGCGTTTGGCACCGCTCACTCTTCCACCAGCATTTCGGCAGCCTTGGGCATGGCCATTGCTGCCCAACAAAAGGGCGAGCAGCGCCACGCGATTGCCGTCATTGGTGACGGCGCGATGACCGCGGGCATGGCCTTCGAGGCTTTGAACAACGGCGGTGTGTCCACGTCCAAGTTGCTCGTCATCTTGAACGACAACGACATGTCCATCAGCCCACCCGTGGGCGCGCTGAATCGCTATTTGGCCCAGTTGATGAGTGGCAAGTTTTATGCGACCGCCAAAGAGGTGGGCAAGCAAGTGCTCAAAGGCGCACCGCCTTTGTTTGAACTTGCCAAGCGTTTTGAAGAGCACGCCAAAGGCATGGTGGTGCCTGCCACTTTGTTCGAAAAATTTGGCTTCAACTACATCGGCCCGATTGATGGCCATGACCTTGAGTCGCTCATCCCTACGCTAGAAAACATCAAGCATTTAGAAGGCCCTCAATTTCTGCATGTGGTGACCAAAAAAGGCCAAGGCTACAAGCTGGCTGAGGCCGACCCTGTGGCCTATCACGGCCCAGGCAAGTTTGACCCTGCGGTGGGTTTGGTGCCTGCGACTAGCCCCGTCAAAACCACCTTCACCCAAGTGTTCGGCCAATGGCTGTGCGACATGGCCGAGCACGACCCGCTGTTGGTGGGCATCACGCCCGCTATGCGTGAAGGCTCGGGCATGGTCGAGTTCAACAAGCGCTTCCCCGAGCGTTACCACGACGTGGGCATTGCCGAACAGCATGCCGTCACGTTTGCCGCTGGTTTGGCCTGTGAGGGCTTGAAGCCCGTGGTGGCGATTTACTCAACCTTCTTGCAACGCGCGTATGACCAAGTCATTCACGATGTGGCACTGCAAAAGCTGCCGATGGTGCTGGCGCTGGACCGCGCAGGCATTGTGGGTGCCGACGGCGCCACGCATGCCGGTTTGTACGATATCCCGTTCATGCGCTGCATTCCCAACGTCAGCATGGCTTGCCCTGCCGACGAAAACGAATGCCGTCTGTTGCTGACCACGGCCTACCAACAAGACCACTGCGTGGCTGTGCGTTATCCGCGTGGTGCGGGTGCAGGCATCGCTGTGCAGCCTGGTTTGAATGCGTTGCCATTTGGCAAAGGCGAAGTGCGCCGCGAAGGCAAACGCATTGCCATCCTCGCGTTTGGCACCTTGCTCTACTCCGCGTTGCAAGCGGGCGAGGCGCTCAATGCCACGGTGGTCAACATGCGCTGGGCCAAACCACTCGACACCGAGTTGCTGGCCCAAATTGCCGCCACCCACGATGCTTTTGTCACGGTGGAAGAGGGTGCCGTCATGGGCGGTGCTGGCTCAGCGGTGCTGGAGGCTTTGCAAGAGTTGCAACAACCCAAACCTGTGTTGGTGTTGGGCATTGGTGATGTGTTCACCGAGCACGGTGACCATGCGCAGTTGTTAGCCGAGTTGGGGTTGGATGCAGCAGGCATTCAAGCGTCTATCGAAAAGCGTTTTGCAACGCTTTTGAATTAACTTTTCATTGAAGTAATTTCAATCCCTCAGAAGAATTTTGAAACACAAGTTCTTCGGGGGAAAACCCGTGCGCGGTGTCGCCTATGCAACTGCATACAATGCCCCATCGCTGGAGGTGAATGCTTTTAAAAGTGCGCCTCAACACGATATGTTTTAACAACTCATGGGAGTCTTTCATGGACCGTCGTTCCGTCATTAAAAACGCAGGTATTGCAGGTATCTTGGCTGCCGGTGCAGCCCCCGCAGTGCATGCACAAGCCGCCATTCGTTGGCGCTTGGCCTCGAGCTTCCCCAAGTCGCTCGACACCATCCACGGTGCTGCTGATACGTTTGCCAAAGCGGTCAAAGCCATGTCAGGTGGCAAGTTCGAAATCTCGGTACACGCCGCTGGCGAAATCATGCCTGCGTTGGGCATCGTCGACGGCGTGCAACAAGGCTCCGTGGAAATGGGCCACACCTGCGCTTACTACTACTTCGGCAAAGACGAAACCTTTGCGATTGGTACAGCAATTCCTTTCGGCTTGAACAGCCGTCAAATGAGCGCATGGATGTACGAAGGTAACGGCATGAAACTCATGCGCGAGTTCTACGCCAAGTACAACATCGTCAACTTCCCAGGCGGCAACACGGGCGCTCAAATGGGCGGCTGGTTCCGCAAAGAAATCAAATCGGTCGCTGACCTCAAAGGTTTGAAGTTCCGCATGGGTGGCTTCGGTGGCAAGATTTTGGAGCGTTTGGGCGTTGTGCCACAAAACATTCCTGGCGGCGACATCTATCCAGCTTTGGAAAAAGGCACGATTGACTCAGCCGAGTGGATTGGCCCGTATGATGATTTGAAATTGGGCTTTGCCAAAGTGGCGCCTTTCTACTATTACCCAGGTTTCTGGGAAGGCGGCCCACAGGTTGATTTCTACATCAACGACAAAGCCTTCAACGCACTCAGCCCCGAGTACAAAGCCATCGTCGAAGCGGCCGCTGCACAAGCCCACTCTGACATGCAGGCCAAGTACGACGCACGCAACCCCGCTGCATTGAAGCAGTTGGTGGGCTCTGGCACCAAGCTGCGCGAGTTCCCCAAAGACGTTATGGCTGCGGCTTTCAAAGAATCGATGGCGTTCTACGAAGAACTCAGCGCTAAGAACCCCAACTGGAAAAAGGTGTACTCAGACTACGCCAAGTTCCGTGGTGACTCCAACTTGTGGTTCCAATTTACGGAAGCCAAGTTTGATGCCTTCATGCAAAAGCAAAAGCTGTAATTCAGCCTTCGCTTGAACAAACAAAAACCGCGCTTCGGCGCAGTTTTTTTATGGTCGGGGTTTGGCTGTTTTAAAGACTGTTTTAAAACTCACGAAACGCAGACAGCTCTGCGCTCAGTCGTTCGCACTCGTGTTGTACATGGGGGCTGCTCACGTAAAACACGGCAAACTTGCCCATCAAGGTGCGCACGTAAAAGCGCGGTGCCATGAACCACTCTAAGCCGCGAATGCGGATGAGCTTGGCATAGGCTAACTCGTCGTAGCTCATGTGCTTGTCCCAAATCCAAGTTTGGTGAATGCCCTTGTCGTCCAAGCGCGCACGGCTGAACATGACATGCCAGGTGGTCCATGCCAGCAAGGACCAACCCAAGATAAACCAACCTGCAGCTCGTAAACCGTTCAAACCCGTGTCGTCACCAAACTTGCCTTGTTGCCACAGGCTGAGCAACCAATAGCCAGAGCCCAGTAGCGTGACCCAAGTGATGGCTTGGAACGCACGGGAGAAAGCAGGGCCTTCGATGTTGTCGGTGGTGGGGTGAAACACAAAAGGCTTGGGGCCCAATGCGGCCAGCTGTGCAGCGGCTGCGTCGGAATTTTGGATTGGGTCAGGTATGGACATGATGGGTGCTTTCTACTGGCAAGAAAAAGCCCCTCTCGGATGTGCCGGAGGGGCTGGTCGTTTGGCGAAGCTTTATTTCTTAAACAAGTCTTCCATGCGCTTTTGCTCTTCAGCAGCGCTTTCAGCTGTTGATGGCTTCGCACTGTCGAGCTTGAGCTCGGCTTCTGGTGTTTCTTGTTCGGTGGGCATTTCAATGACCACTTTGTCGAGGTCGACCTTTTCTTCTTTGTCCAAGAACATGGTCACGGTTTCGGGAACAAAGATGACGATCACGACCAAGATGAGCTGCATGATCACCCAAGGAATGGCACCCATGTAGATGTCGTTGGACTTGACGGGTTTTTCGATGCGGCCTTCTTTGAACAGTGTGTCGGCAATGCCGCGCAAGTAGAACAGTGCAAAGCCGAAAGGCGGATGCATGAAGCTGGTTTGCATGTTCACGCACAGCAGCACGCCGAACCACACCATGTCGATGCCCATTTTTTCGGCAACGGGCCCGAGCATAGGCAAGATGATGAAGGCGATTTCAAAGAAGTCCAAGAAGAACGCCAAGAAGAAGATGAAGATGTTGACCACCACGAGGAAGCCCACTTGGCCGCCTGGCAAACCCGTCAGCAAATGCTCCACCCACTTGGCGCCGTCCACACCTTGGAACACCATTGAGAACACGCGTGAACCGATCAAGATGAACACCACCATGGCAGTGAGGCGCATGGTGCTGTGCATGGCTTCCCAAATCAGGGCTTTGTCCAAGCGGTTATGAATGGCAGCCAAGATCAAGGCGCCCACACAGCCCATGGCACCGGCTTCGGTGGGTGTGGCAATGGCTGTGTTGATGCCGGGCAAGCCGCCCATCGAACCCAACACAGCGAAGATCAAGAAAGCAGAGGGAATGATGCCTCGCAAGCACTTCATCCACAGATGGAAACCATCGGCGGTGCGGGCTTCTTTGGGGATGCCTGGCACGTGGTCAGGCTTGATGAGGCCTAGGCCAAAGGTGTAGAGCGCAAAGATACCCACTTGCAGCATGGAAGGGCCCCACGCGCCTTTGTACATATCGCCCACGGAGCGACCGAGCTGGTCAGCCATCACCACCAACACGAGTGACGGTGGCACCAACTGGGTGATGGTGCCCGAGGCCGCCAACACGCCGGTGGCGTAGCGCATGTTGTAGCCGTAGCGAATCATCACGGGCAATGAAATCAAAGCCATGGCAATCACTTGGCCAGCCACCGTACCCGTGATGGCGCCCAAGATGAAGCCCACGATGATGACCGAGTAGCCCAAGCCACCGCGCACGGTGCCAAAGAGCTGGCCCATCGAGTCAAGCATGTCTTCAGCCAGGCCACACTTTTCAAGGATGGCACCCATGAAGGTGAAGAAGGGAATGGCCAGCAACAAGTCGTTGCTGAGAATGCCAAAAATGTTCAACGGCAAGTTGGACATGAAGCTCACGGGGAACCAGTCCATGCTGATAGCGAAGAGGCCACAAGCCAAGCCTAAGAACGCCAGCGAGAACGCGACGGGGAAGCCAATGAGCATCGTCAGCACAAG
>CANGOY010000152.1 GCA_947455585.1 Comamonadaceae bacterium | reverse complement strand
GACGGATCCGTATTCAACGCATCGATCGTGGTGACACGAGCAGTCTGAATTCATTTATCAAAGCCTCGATCAAAGAGGGTTCGCTGATCCATACAGATGGGTCTCACGCTTACCGTGAGGTGACAGACAACGGATATGAGCATCGACAAACGGTGCATCTTGGTTCAGAGATTCCAGCGCACGAATCGATGCCTGGGGTTCATCGAGTTGCATCGCTGCTTCAGCGATGGTTGATGGGAACGCTTCACGGAGCAGTCCAGCCGGGTCAGCTGGACTATTACCTAGACGAGTATGTATTTCGCTTCAATCGAAGATCGTCAAGATCAAGGGGTTTGCTGTTTTATCGATTACTTCAACAGGCTGTTGTGACAAAACCGGTGACATACCAAGGGATCGTTGAAAAGCGTCGAAAAAGCCTTTAAGTGAGTCAGTGGAGCTAAAGGGATACCCCGTATAAATAGCCAGTGGTCTTGCGCGGCTTGATGGCCGCTTCGATTTAACTCGCCAACTCAAGCACGCGCGCTTGCGCCAACACACGGTCTATTTCGGTCTTGAGCGAGTCCATCGACAAAGGCTTAGAGACATAACCGTCCATCCCAGCCTCAAAGTAGCGCTCGCGGTCACCCTTGAGTGCGTTGGCTGTCACGGCAATGATGGGCGTGCGGTGCAAGCGACGTGTTTGCTCCATTTGACGAATCACTTGGGTCGCCTCAATGCCCCCCATCTCTGGCATTTGGATGTCCATCAAAATCAAATCGAAGCGACTCACCCCAAACATGTCGACCCCTTCAACGCCGTTGCTGGCCAAGGTCACCTCATACCCCATGCGGCTGAGCAAAATCGACTGCAGCGTCTGATTGATGGGCGTGTCCTCCACAAGCAGCACTTGGCGACTTACCACTTGTGCGTCGGCCTGCCATGATGCTTGCGGCACATGCGCGCTGGCCTCGCCCACGCAGGCGAGGCGGTTCAACAAACCGACCAACTCCTGTGCATCGATGGGTTTAATCAAGAAGCCTTGTATGTCGAGGTGTGCCAATTGGTCTTGACTGATTTGTTCACTCAACGCACCCAGCATGACGATGGGCATCTGCGCGGCAGACCTGACTTGTCGCAGCTGTTTGGCCAGTGCATATCCATCAATGTCTGGCATGTTGACGTCTATCAGCGCAAATCTCGCTTGTGCCATCTGTGGCGAATGCAAGGCTTGACCTGCGCTGTCGGCGGCCACGGGATGCAAGCCGGCACAGCTCAAGCGCTTGACCAACACATGTCGACTGCTCGCGGTGTCATCCACCACAAGCACGGTTTGTCCTGCCAAGCTCGGCATGAGCGTGTGTTCCGTCACGCTGTTGGCGTTGGCAAGTTGCAAATGCGTGGTGAAGCTGAAGGTGCTGCCCTTGCCCAATTCACTGTGCACGCGAATGTCGCCACCCATCATGCGAACCAAACTACGGCTGATGGCCAAGCCCAAACCGGACCCACCAAAACGTCGTGCCGTGCTGGAATCTGCTTGCGTGAACACGTCAAAAATGAGGGCTTGTTTGTCTTGCGAAATACCAATGCCCGTGTCTTTGATGTGGAACGCCAGCCAAATGCCATCGGGCGTTGGTGCGGGCTGCATACACGCCACCGTCAGCATGATTTCACCTTGCGCTGTGAACTTGATGGCGTTGCCCAACAAATTGCTGATGACTTGTTGCAAGCGCAAAGGGTCGCCCACCACCAAGTCGGGCACATCGGGCCCTAAGTCGCAAACCAACTCCAATTCTTTTTCTGAAGCGCGCAACGACAGTGTGCGTGTGGCTTGGCGAAGCAAGCCATGCAGCGAAAACTCATGCGGATCTAAGTGCAATTTCTGAGCTTCAATTTTGGAAAAATCCAAAATGTCATTGATGACCACCAACAAGGAGTTGGCTGAAGCGGACACCATTTCTAAATAGCTGCGCTGCTCAGCGGTCATGGGCGTTTGCAAACACAACTCGGTCATGCCCAAAATGCCGTTCATAGGCGTGCGGATTTCATGGCTCATGTTGGCTAAGAAGTGACTCTTCGATTCGTTGGCCGCCTGCGCGGCATCACGCGCCAATGACAACTCGCTTTCGGCACGCTGGCGGGCCTCCATGAACGCATTGAACGCGTGCACCACTGTTTTGATTTCTTGTCCGCCCATTTCCGAAATCGGCGTGACCTGTTGCCCCTCACGCATGTGCTCGGCCTTCTCATGCATGGCGTGCGCCAACTGCCCCAACGGACGAACCAGCCTCGCGACAAACCCCCACAGCAGAGGAATCATGGTCAACATCAACAACACGGTGACGATGAGCATGCGTTGGTACAGCGCTTCAATAGCCGCAAAAGCTTCCTCAGACGGAATCACAGAAGCCACTATCCAACCGGTGGTTTGCAAGCGCTTGAAGGTGAACAAGCCTTTGAGGCCGCGGGTGGTGTAGCCCTCTTGCGTGCCTTCAAAACCCTTGATGGCATTTTCAAAAGGAATGTTGCTGCTGCCTTCCGGTACCGGCTTGAATATCAAGCTCGCGTCTGGGTGCGCAATGCGCATGCGGTCTTGGGTGACCAGGTAGTAGTAGCCCGTTTCCCCGTTTTTCTGCGTTGCAATTGCGCCTAACAAATTGGGTTTGTACAAATTGAGCACGCCACCCAAAATGCCAACCAACTGATTTTGTTTGTTCAAAATAGGCACCGCCACCACCACGATGGGTTGTTTGGTGGCTTTGCCCAAAATGGGCTTAGAGATGAAGGGCTCGTGTGTCTGAGTCACGCCTTGGATGTAGTCGCGTGCCGACATGTCCAGCGAACGGCGGCCTGGCTTGACCGGCCAATCTACTTGCAGCACGCCCTTGGCATCAAAAATGTAGAGGTCGTCATACACATTCAACAGGGCGTGTTCGCGTTGTAAAAAATATTCCAACTTCGCCAAATCACCCATATGCTCTGACGGCACATTTAGCCCCACACTGGCGAGCATGGCCATGCTGTCTTGGAGACGCTCATCCAAATTGCTCGCGAAATCGCTCAGCTGTTTGAATTCGTTTTTTTCAATGCGCTGCACGATGTCAACCCGCAACACATAAAACTGAAGCACCAGCTGCGCCAGCAAAAGAACGAAACCCACTGCAATGGCGCTCAAAGACAGTTGAAGTTTGATGCTGAGGTTTTTCATTGCAAGGGCGGGTTTTCTGCTAATTTGTAATACTTTACTTTAGTATTTTTATGCCTTTTCAAGTTGCGAGACACTCAGCATATGCAGACCCCTATCAATCTCTTCAAACAAGCGCTTCACCAACAGCGGCCTCAAATCGGGCTGTGGATGGGCTTGGGCAGCACCGTGACCACCGACATTTGCGCAGGTGCAGGCTTTGACTGGCTGGTGATTGATGGCGAGCACGGCCCGAATGACTTGACCACCTTGCTAGCCCAGCTGCAAGTGGTGGCCGCTTACCCCAGCACCCACGCGGTGGTACGCGTGCCGCACGACAACGCAGCCTTGCTCAAGCAAGTGTTGGACATCGGCGCCACCACGGTGCTGGTGCCCATGGTGGACACCCCCGAACAAGCCGCCGCGATTGTGAAAGCCTGCCGCTATCCGCAAGACGATGGCCAAGGCGGCATTCGCGGCATGGCCGGCTCGCGCGCTTCACGCTGGGGCCGCTACCCCAATTACGCCAAGCAAGCCAACGCACAGGTGTGCGTGCTGGTGCAAGTGGAAACACGTGAAGCTTTGAAAAACTTAGACGCTATTGCTGCCACTGAAGGCGTCGATGGCGTGTTCATTGGCCCCGCAGACTTGTCTGCCTCGCTGGGCCATGTGGGTGATGTGACGCACCCCGAGGTGCAATCCGCTATTGCCGATGCCATTGCGCGCATTCGCCAAGCCGGCAAAGCGCCAGGCATCTTGATGAACGACGAAGCGCGTGCGCGTCACTGCTTGTCGTTGGGCGCCGTGTTTGTGGCGGTGGGGATGGACAGCATGATTTTGGCCAAGCAAACCTCGGCCTTGGCGGCGACATACAAAGAGGGTTTGAAAAACATCAGCGCCAGCAACGGCGCTTACTGAGTGATACGCGCATGGTGCATGCGCAACAAGGTACGAGCCTGACTCAGTCTTGCGCGAAGCCCACGCGGTTAGACACCGCGCACATGAGCTCGTAGCCCACGGTGCCCGCCGCTTGAGCCACCTCGTCAATGGGCAGCACCGCACCGCCACTGGCTTTACCCCACAGCGTGACTTCGCTGCCGTAGCCAGCCTCAATACCCGCTGCGCCGCATGGCGTCAGGTCCACCGCAATCATGTCCATGCTCACGCGGCCCAAAGTGCGGGTGCGCACACCGTCTACCAAAACGGGTGTGCCCGTGGGGCAATGGCGCGGATAGCCATCGGCATAGCCGCAAGCCACCACCCCCAAACGCATGGGTGTCTCTGCTGTGAACGAGGAACCATAGCCAACGGTGTCGCCCACGGCCAAGTCTTGCGTGGCGATGATGCGGCTGCGCAAACTCATGGTGGGTTGCAAATCCCACTGCGCGATGTTGTGCTCGGGAAAATCTGGCGCACTGCCGTACAACGCAATGCCGGGGCGTACCCAGTCTGCCGCCACCGCCACATCGTTGGCATGGCGCAACAAACCTGCGCTGTTGCAGGTGCTGCGCTCACCGGGTAAGTCTTCGGTCGTTTTGGCAAACATGCGCATTTGCTCCGCTACACCCTTGGGGCCATCGGCATCGCTGAAGTGTGTGACCAGAGAAATTTCATCCACCTGCGGCAACTGATTCAAGCGTGTCCACGCAGAACGAAAACGCGTAGGCGTGAAGCCCAAGCGGTTCATGCCACTGTTCATTTTGAGGAAAATTCGATGCGGCACTTGCGTCTTGTGGCGGCTGAGCATGTCCACCTGCTCATCGCAATGCACGGTGTGCCACAGGTCGAGGCGCGAGCACAACTCAAGGTCGCGCATCTCAAACACGCCCTCTAGCAACAGCACGGGGCCGCGCCAGCCTAGGCTGCGTAAGCGTTGTGCCTCGTCGAGGTCGAGCAACGCAAAACCATCCGTACCGCGCAAACCTTCAAAAACGCGCTCAATGCCGTGGCCATAAGCGTTGGCTTTGACGACGGCCCACATGCGGGCGTCGGGGGCTGCGGCACGCATGCGTGCCAAGTTGTGACGCAAAGCGTCGGTGTGAACAAAGGCTTGTATCGGACGGGGCATGGCCAATATTGTGGCACCCGCGTGATATAACCTTGGGTAGTTCAAGAAGAAAGAAGAATCAGCAGGCCCGCAGCCCTCTGCGCGTCCGTCAGACCCATCCATGAAGCGCGGTTTTTACACCATCATGTCGGCCCAGTTTTTCAGCTCGTTGGCCGACAACGCACTGTTCGTCACGGCCGTCGAATTACTGAAATCAGAAGGCACCGCTGAGTGGCAACGCGCCGCTTTGGT
>CANGOY010000151.1 GCA_947455585.1 Comamonadaceae bacterium | reverse complement strand
CAAGTCCGACGACCGTGAATTCACCGCCAGCGGCGATGTGAACGATGTGGACGGCATGCGCGAATTTGCCGTAGCCTATCTGCGCCACGAGCAAGACCTCGACTTGAAGGCCTTTGACGTCAAGTTCGACAACTACTACTTGGAAAGCAGCCTCTACACCAGCGGCAAAGTGGCCGACGCGGTGAGCCGTTTGCAAGCCGCTGGCAAAACCTACGAGCAAGACGGCGCGTTGTGGCTCAAGTCCACCGACTACGGCGACGACAAAGACCGTGTGATGAAAAAAACAGACGGCACGTACACCTACTTTGTGCCGGACGTGGCGTATCACATCACCAAGTGGGAGCGTGGTTTCACCAAGGTGGTGAATATCCAAGGCACAGACCACCACGGCACCATCGCACGCGTGCGCGCTGGCTTGCAAGCTGCTAATGTTGGCATTCCCGAGGGCTACCCCGACTACGTGTTGCACACCATGGTGCGCGTGATGCGCGGCGGCGAAGAGGTGAAAATTTCTAAGCGCGCCGGCAGCTACGTGACCCTGCGCGACTTGATCGAGTGGACCAGCAAAGACGCGGTGCGTTTCTTCTTGCTCAGCCGCAAGCCCGACACCGAGTACACCTTCGATGTGGACTTGGCTGTGCAAAAGAACAACGACAACCCGGTGTACTACGTGCAATACGCCCACGCCCGCATTTGCTCGGTGCTGCGCGCCTGGGCTGACAAAGATGGCGGCAATGTGGCTTCGCTGCAAGACGTGGACTTGTCTGCGCTGGAAAGCCCACAGGCCCAAGCCCTCATGCTGCAACTGGCCAAGTACCCCGCCATGCTCTCGGCCGCATCGGCCGACTTTGCGCCGCACGATGTGACTTTCTACTTGCGCGACCTCGCGGCCAGCTACCACAGCTACTACGACGCCGAGCGCATTTTGGTGGACGACGAAGTGGTCAAAAAAGCGCGCTTGGCGCTGGTGGCTGCCACCGCGCAGGTGCTGCACAATGGCTTGGCGGTGTTGGGCGTATCCGCCCCCGCCAGCATGTAATGGAACGGAAGACTATGCGCATGAATCAGCAACGCGGAAGCACTTTGGTGGGTTTCATCATTGGTTTGTTGGTGGGTATGACCGTGGCACTGGGTGTGGCTATTTACGTCACCAAAGTGCCCATCCCGTTCATGAGCAAAGGTCAAACGCGCTCTGCGGATTTGGATGCAGCCGAAGTGGAGAAGAACAAAGACTGGGACCCGAACGCGCCGCTGTACGGCAAGAAAGGCGCCAAGTCTGCTGACAAAGCCGACGAGGCCAAGCCAGATGCTGCGGTCAAAGTGGACCCTAAGAGTGCAGACCCCTTGGGTGATTTGGCCAAAGTGAAAGCGGCAGAACCAAAAGCCGAGCCCAAAGCGAAATCTGAGACCAAGGCGCCAGAAGCGAAGCCCGCAGAGCCCAAAGCCCCTGAGCCAAAGGTGGCGGAACCTAAAGCCGCCGAAGCTAAGCCTGCCAGTGCAGACCCCTTCATTTACTTCGTGCAAGCTGGCGCCTATCGCACCACTGAAGAGGCCGAAACACAGCGCGCCAAAACCGGCATGCTGGGCTTAGAAACCAAAATCAGCGAACGCGACCAAGGCGGCCGCACGGTGTACCGTGTGCGCGTCGGTCCATTAGACAAAGCTGAAGCCGAGCGTGTGCGTGCCAAGCTCGATGCAGCTCACATTGATTCCGCCATGGTGCGGGTGCAACGTTAAACACCAAGAGGTCAACCTATGAAACGTCGTGATTTTTCTCTGGCCGCTATCAGCGCCGCTACTGTGACAGGCTTGCCTTTGGCTGCAAACGCGCAAGGCCCAGCGGCAGCAAAGAAGCCCGTGGAAGGGACTGACTATTTGTCGCTCGACAAACGCGTGCCCTCCGATGTGGGGGCAGGCAAGATTGAAGTGATTGAGTTCTTTTGGTACAGCTGCCCGCACTGCAACGCGTTTGAGCCGCAGTTTGCCGCTTGGAAAAAAGCGGCGCCCAAAGACGTGGTGGTGCAACGCGTGCCCGTGCGTTTCCGTGACGACTTTGAAGCGCAGCAACGCGCCTACTACGTGTTTGAGTCGCTCAACTTGGTCGATGCGATGCACGGTAAGTTGTTTCATGCCATCCACACCGAGCGACAACAGCTCAATAGCGCACCAGCATTGGCGGCATGGGCTGACAAAAACGGTTTGCCTGAGAAGAAGTTTATGGAAACCTTCAACAGTTTTGGCGTCGCGAGTAAGGCACGTCGCGCCACGCAACTGCAAGAAGCATTCAAGGTCCAAGGCGTTCCTGCTTTAGGCGTGGCTGGTCGTTTCTACACAGACGGTTCGCTGACCCAAACCATGGACCGCGCCTTGCAAGTGGCCGAATACCTGCTGGGTGAAGTTCGCCGCGGTCGTTAAGCGACCCTAAGTCAGCACGAAAATTGCTACTGTGAGATGGTTAGAATGCCATCAACTTAACGAGCAATATTCGTGCCTTGACTTCATTTGCTTCTTTCACACTTGCGCTACTGATGGCCATCGTGCCAGTAGCGGCGTCGGCAGAAAAAGCAGATCGTGACAAGCCCACCAACATTGAGGCCGACACCTTGGTGCATGACGAGTTGAGGCAAGTCAGCATCTTCACGGGCCATGCGGTATTGACCCGCGGCACGATGGTCATGCGTGGCGAGCGCATTGAGATGCGCGAAGACATCGACGGTTATCAATTCGGCACACTCTTTCCTGGCCCTAACAGGCGTGCTTTCTTTCGTCAAAAACGCGAAGGCAATGATGAGTTCATGGAAGGTGAAGCTTTGCGTATCGAGTTCGATGGCAAAGCCGACCGCATCAAACTCATCGACACGGCAGAGGTGCGTCGCTACCGTGGCTCGGTGTTGAATGACACGATGACGGGCCAGCTCATCATTTATGAAAACCTGACCGACGTGTTCAGCATCGATGGCCAACGCACCGAAGCGGGCGGCAAGTCTAGCGGTGGTCGTGTGAAGGCTGTCTTGGCGCCGCGCAGCAAAACATTGGATAAACCGTGATCGAAACACTTTCACCTGCACACACCGCCCATGCGACTGAAAGTCGTTTGGAGGCACGTCACTTGCAAAAGTCGTATGGCAGTCGCAAGGTGGTGCACGACGTGTCGATTTCGGTGAAAAAGGGCGAAGTGGTCGGTTTGCTTGGCCCCAATGGCGCAGGCAAAACCACGTCGTTCTACATGATTGTGGGCTTGGTGCGAGCCGACGGCGGCAGCATCACCATTGATGGCCAGCCGGTGGCGCATTTGCCCATTCATCGTCGCTCGCGTTTGGGTTTGAGTTACTTGCCGCAAGAGGCGTCCATCTTTCGCAAGCTGAATGTGGAAGACAACGTGCGCGCCGTGTTGGAGTTGCAACGCGACGAAGACGGTAAACCCCTGCAGCATGACGAAATTGAAAAGCGGTTGACATCCCTATTGCAAGAGCTGCGTGTGGACCACTTGCGGGCATCGCCTTCTGTGGCCTTGTCGGGTGGTGAGCGTCGTCGGGTGGAAATTGCCCGCGCCTTGGCTACCAACCCTCGTTTCATTTTGTTGGACGAACCCTTTGCGGGTATTGACCCGATTGCGGTGATTGAGATTCAACGCATCATTGGTTTCTTGAAAAATCGTGGCATGGGCGTGCTCATCACCGACCACAACGTGCGCGAAACACTGGGTATTTGCGACCACGCATGCATCATCAGCGATGGGCGTGTGCTGGCGCAGGGCACGCCGCGCGAAATCATCGAGAACGCGGACGTGCGCCGCGTGTATCTCGGCGAACATTTCCGAATGTGATCTGGCATGAAACAAGGTTTATCACTCCGCGTATCTCAACATCTGGCGCTCACGCCACAGTTGCAGCAGTCGATTCGACTGTTGCAGTTGTCGACTTTGGAGTTGAGCCAAGAGATTGAGCAAATGCTCGACGAGAACCCGTTTCTTGACAAAGAATTTGAAGAAGCGCCGCGCGAAGAGTTTGGCTTGGATAAAGCCGATGCGCCCAGCCGTGATGAAGAAGTTGAACCCATGCGTGAAGTGCCGTCGATGGACGGCGGCATGTCTGAAATCAGTGTGGACAACACCGCCAGCGACACAGAGCCAAGCGTAGACGGTATTGCCGAAAGCTGGGACGGCGATGGCAGCGTTGAGTTCTCTGCTGACGACTCCGAATGGGGCGGCGATGCCCCTGCCAGCAATAACAACAACACGGCCGACAGCGACACGGCAGACGCCACAGAGCTGGCGCGCATGCAAGAGTCGCTCGCCTCGTTTTTGCACCGCCAAGCGCTGTCGCTGCGCCTGAGCCCCACCGACACCGCCGCGTTGCGCTACCTGATAGAAAACCTCAACGACGACGGTTACCTTGAAGACACGCTGCGTAGCTTGGCCGAAGGTTTAGGCGGGGACGACGAAGAACAAATCGAAGAGCTCGAACACCGCTTTCAAGTGGCCTTGTCGCTGCTGCAAAGCTTAGAGCCTGTGGGCGTGGGTGCGCGCGACTTGGCTGAGTGTTTGACGCTGCAACTCAAAGCGCTAGAGCCCAAGGGCGAAGAAGCTTTGCAGATTCGTGACACGGCCATTCTCATGTGTAAGCAGCCGATGGAGATGTTGGCCAAGCGCGATTTCAAACGTTTGGCCGTGATTGTGGGTGACAGCGAAACCAACGTCAAAGTAGCAATTGCCTTGATTGGGCGACTAGAGCCCAAGCCCGGCCGTCGCTTTGCCGACGTAGAGCGCCATGTAGTGGTGCCCGATGTATTGGTCACACGCGTGGGCAAGTCCACGATTACGCCCAAATTCAAGGTCGCGCTGAACCCTGACGTGATGCCCCGTTTGCGCGTGCACGACATTTACGCCAACGCCCTCAAAGGCGGTAAGGGCGACAACCACGCGGGCTTGCAACAACGCTTGCAAGAGGCGCGTTGGTTCATCAAGAACATTCAGCAACGCTTTGACACCATCTTGCGCGTGAGTAACGCCATTGCTGAGCGCCAGAAAAATTTCTTCATTCACGGCGAACTCGCCATGCGCCCCATGGTGCTGCGCGAGATTGCCGAAGAGTTGGGGCTGCACGAATCCACCATCAGCCGTGTGACCACCAACAAATACATGAGCACGCCCTTTGGAACGTTTGAGCTCAAGTATTTCTTTGGCTCGGGGTTGGAGACCGATAGCGGCAATAACGCTTCCAGCACGGCGGTACGCGCGCTCATCAAGCAATTTGTGGCGAGCGAGAACCCCAAAAAACCACTGTCGGATAATCAGCTCTCCGAAATGCTCAAAGAGCAAGGCATCGAGTGCGCACGCCGCACCGTGGCCAAATACCGTGAGGCGCTGCGCATTGCGCCCACGACATTGCGCAAAGCGCTTTAAAGAATCCTATGAATCAATTACATCTCTTCTTGCCCTGTGCGGCAGGCGTCGAATCCTATTTGGCCGAGGAAGTGCGTCGCAT
>CANGOY010000150.1 GCA_947455585.1 Comamonadaceae bacterium | reverse complement strand
TTCAAAGAAGAGAAAGACAAACTCAGCACACGCAGCTTGGCCAGCTTGCAAGTGATGTACTTTGAAGAGACGGTGGAAGACAAGCTGTGGCAGCCCACCTTCATCTGCGAGCACCCCGTAGAAATT
The DNA here is from genome assembly GCA_947455585.1 of Comamonadaceae bacterium. Classification (GTDB taxonomy): domain Bacteria; phylum Pseudomonadota; class Gammaproteobacteria; order Burkholderiales; family Burkholderiaceae_C; genus Limnohabitans. The sequence continues at coordinate 5,362 of CANGOY010000150.1, read as the reverse complement.
TCACCCTTGGCCCGCGCCAGCGACAGCAAGCCCGATGTGACCGAGCGCTTTGAGCTCTACATCACAGGCCGCGAGTTTGGCAATGGCTTTAGCGAGTTGAACGACGCCGAAGACCAAGCCGCCCGCTTCCACTCCCAAGTGGCGGCCAAAGACAGCGGCGACGACGAAGCCATGTTCTACGACCACGACTTTGTGCGAGCCCTCGAATACGGTATGCCCCCCACCGGCGGCTGCGGCATTGGCATTGACCGCTTGATGATGTTGCTGACCGACAGCCCCAGCATCCGTGACGTCATTTTGTTCCCCGCATTGCGCCGCGAAGCTTAAACGTCAGCGACAAAACAAAACGCCTCCTAGCCATTCGCTAGGAGGCGTTTTTTATGGGTGTGTTCAGTTTAGAAAAACTGGGTGTATGCCACAGCACCTAGCCCAACAAAGGCCAACGCCAGCCCAGCTACCACGAGGCGTAGGGTTTGGCGCAAGCCACTCACGGCAGATACCAAACCCGCGTTTTGCTCGGCCAGCTCGCTGACCGTTTGCGTGAGTTGTGTTTGGCGTTGTTGCAGCTCGTCGATTTGCATCGAGGCTGCGAGCAGACGGTTTTTCAGTTCACCCAAGCTTGGCACGTCGTCGTGCGCGTTAGGTGTGGCCATAGGCTGCGGTGCAGCGTCGGCATGCTTACGTGCCATGAGGTCGCGGGCTTTTTCAAGCACGCTGGGCGCGTGCGACATCACATCGCCCCAAGGGATGACTTTGAGTGCGGAGAGCCAAGGAATTGCCATGTTTTATTGGGGCTGAAAGCCGCTGGTTTTGATGAGCTTGGCCCACACCTGCGTGTAGGCGTGTTCGCGAAGTTCGAGCTGGTGCGAGTTCATGTAGCCCACGGTCAAACCCATTTTGGTGAGCTGGTCGTGCACGTCAGGCATGGCCAACACTTTGGACAAGGCCACACCAAAGTGGTTGATGGTGGCTTGGGGCGTCGCTGCAGGGGCATAGATGCCGTAGTAAGGCAAGTCTTCTAAGCCTGTCAAACCTATTTCAGCAAAGGTTGGTACATCGGGCAAAGCCAGCTGGCGTCGCGCGCCCAACACCGCCACGATATGGACCTTGCCTGCTTTGTGGTGCTCTATGAAGTCGGGCACCGAACCTACGCCTGCTGCAATTTGGTTGCCCAACATGTCGGCCATCATCGGCGCACTGCCACGGTAGGCAGCAGACGTTAAGTCGAGTTTGAATTTGTCGCCCACGACTTTGACCAAAAATTCAGGTGTGGATGCAGGCGCTGGAATACCCACAGCGCCCTTACCGCCTTGGGCTTTGACCCAAGCCACGTAGTCAGTGAATGACTTGGCAGGTGTGCCCCCCGACACGGCGTAGGCGTTCACAAACGTGGCAAAGCCAGCCACAGGCGCGAAATCGTGCGCGGGTTCATAACCTGGGTTCTTGACGACCAAGGGTAAAACGGAAATGGCATGGTCGTGCGTGAGAAACATCACCGAGCCATCCGCTGGCGACGTCTTCAAGGTTTGTGCGGCAATTTGGCCGCCTGCGCCGGGTTTGTTTTCTACAACCACAGGCACGCCCAACTCGTCTTTGAGTTTTTCAGCCAAGATGCGCGCCACCGCGTCTGTGCCACCGCCAGGCGGAAAGCCCACCATCAGCTTGATGGGTTTGGTGGCCTGCGCCGCAGCCAAGCCACAGCTCAGCACCAAGGCTAAAACGGCAAAGTGACGACGGGTCGCAAACATGGCTGAAGCTTTAAAAAAATCAAGCTTGGCTTGGCGTGGCGGGTGCTTCGCCGTCTGGGGTTTGGCTGTGGTCTGGCTCAGCGTCCATGTCTGGGTTCTGACTAAACTCACCATCGGGCGAAGTTTTGCGGGCATCACGCTCGCGCAGCTTTTCTTCTTTTTTCTTCTTCTTGGCTAACTCGCGTTGGCGTTTTTCGTAGTTGTAATTAGGCGTTGCCATGAGAGCTTTCGTGGGTGGTGGTGAACGTGCGTGCGAATTAAGGCAACAAGTCCAATGCCCGCAAGTATGCGGGGTGAGTCATCAGCGCGTCCCAAGCTAGCGGCGAAGTTTTGGGCAGCAGTGTGCGACGGCGTTGTTCGCTGGCGTCACTGGCGTGCCATTGGTTTTTAACGAGGCGTTCGGTCAAGCCTTCGAGCATCTCGTCCACCGCATGACCATCGCCAATGCTTTGGTTACACAAGAGCACAAGGTCGCAACCGGCGTTGAGTGCGGCAACCGCTGCCTCGGCAAAACTGACCGAGCGGCCTTCGATGCGGCGTGCGCCTTCCATCGACAAATCGTCGCTGAAGATGGCGCCATTGAAATGCAGCTGACCGCGCAAGATGTCTTGCAGCCAGCGGGGTGAGAAGCCTGCGGGCAAGGCATCGACCTTGGGGTAAATGACGTGCGCGGGCATCACGCTGTTGAGCGTGGTGGTGAGCCATTGGTAAGGCAAAGCACAGTCGCCCAAGATGGCTTTGAGACTGCGCTTATCGACGGGGATGTCCACATGCGAATCGGCCTTCACATAGCCGTGGCCTGGAAAATGTTTGCCACAGTTAGCCATGCCGGCCAGCAGCAAGCCGTGCATGACGTTCTTAGCCAGCGTGGTGGCCACGCGCGGGTCGCGGTGGAATGAACGGTCGCCAATCACGCCGCTTTCGCCGTGGTCGAGGTCGAGCACGGGGGTGAAGCTGAAGTCCACGCCACACGCACGCAGCTCGCTGGCTAGCACGTAGCCACTGGCAGTGGCGGCGTCCATCGCAGCCATTGCGCCACTACCTGTTTGGCCTTTTTTATCTTTCATCCACAGTTCGCCCAAGGCGCGCATGGGTGTGATGTGCGTGAAGCCATCTTGGCGAAAGCGCTGCACGCGCCCGCCTTCGTGGTCTACGCAAATGAGCCAGTCATCGCGCACGGCCTTGATGTCGGCGCACAGCTGGGTGAGTTGCTGACGGTTGGCCCAGTTACGGCCAAACAAAATGACGCCGCCTGTGAGCGGGTGCAGCAAGCGCTTGCGGTCAGCAGCGGTGAGCTGAGTGCCAGCGATGTCAAGAATGAGGGGTGCGTGGTGAGACATAAATCGAATGTTCTTAGGCGGTGTGTGTTTCAACCACCACATAGCTGGTGGCGTAGTCGGACTCGTCGCTCACGCTGACGTGGGCGCTCAGGCCTTTGGCTTCAAACCATTCTTTGAGCACGCCGTGCAGCACGAGGGTGGGCTGGCCGCTGGGCAGCTTGGCCACTTCGCACAAGCGCCAGGTCATGGGCATGCGCATGCCCATACCGATGGCTTTGCTGAACGCTTCTTTGGCCGAAAAACGTGTGGCCACATAGCGCACACCGCGCTCGGGCCAACGTTCGCTGCGGGCGCGGTAGGTTTGCATCTCGTTGTCGCTCAGCACTTTTTGCGCAAAGCGTTCGCCGTGCTTTTCTAAAGACGCACGAATACGGCGAATGTCGCAAATGTCTGTGCCGATGCCGTAAATCATGCGTCGTCTCAAGCCTGCGGCATGCACGCGTTGTAAGCGCGAACAGTTTCTGTGTAGCCAATCTCAAGCGCATCAGCAATGAGTGCGTGGCCAATCGACACCTCTTGCACGCCAGGCACGGTGGTGAGGAAGGTGTGCAGGTTGTCGCGGTTCAGGTCGTGGCCGGCGTTGATGCCAAGGCCCACAGCCAAAGCAGCTTCTGCCGTGGCTTTGAAGGCGGCCAGCACGTCTGCTTGTTGAGGTGTGCCATAGGCCGAGGCGTAGCTCTCGGTGTAAAGCTCCACACGATCAGCGCCTACGGCCTTGACGGCAGTCATCACATCCACTGCGGCCATGGCATCGGGTGATGGGTCCATGAACAAGCTCACGCGCGCACCCAAAGCTTTGGCTTCGTCGATGAGGGGCTTCAAACGCTCGGCGTCTTGCGGAAATGTCCAGCCGTGGTCGCTGGTGAACTGGCCTTCGCTGTCGGGCACAAAGGTCACTTGATGGGGGCGTACTTGGCGCACAAAGTCCATCAGGTTGTGAAACGGGTTGCCTTCGATGTTGAACTCGCGGTCTAGCCAAGCTTTGAGCAAGGCAGCCAAGTCGTGCACATCGCCAGCGCGGATGTGGCGCTCGTCAGGGCGTGGATGCACGGTAATACCCGCAGCGCCCGCCTCTAGGCACAGCGTGGCTGCGCGTGTGACGCTGGGAATACCCAAATGGCGCGTGTTGCGCACCAAAGCCACTTTGTTGAGGTTGACCGATAGCGCTGTTTTTGTGTGTTTGGACATTGAGTAAATCAAAGGGATTGCAGGTCAATCATCATCTGCCGCGTGCGCAGTGTTTTGACCCCGCAATGGTAGTGCAGCAAGGCCCGTAGCTGGCCCTGCAAGGCGTTGCGTTGCTCGGATGGCATCTCGGCACACAAACGCAGCGTGGCGGTTAATGGCGCGTCTGTCGACAGGCTGTCGTGCAGCTGCAACCACACGCCGCCAGCCAAGCCTGTGCGGTCTTGCGCGTTATGCGTGCGTAGGCCGCCTTCGGCCACCAGAACATACAGAGCATCGGGCTGTAAAGGGCTCAGGGTCAAGGTTTGCGCGTTGAGCTCGGGCAAGAAGCCGATGTCTCGCAACAGCAGCAGCTCAAAGGCGCGCAGCGCGGGGGCAATCGTGCCCTCATGGCCAGAAGCCAGCACTTGCACCACTTGGCGGTACAGGTCAAACAAACTGGGGTGTGGGTCATCACGCGCCAGCAGGCGAAGCAACAACTCGTTGATGTAGTAGCCCGACAGCAGCGCCTCGCCCGTGGGCATGATGTGGCCGCCCACCCATTCAGCGCCCTTCAAGGTACGAATTTCGGCATCGCCCGAATAGCTGACGTACAGCGGCTGCAAAGGCAGCAACACGGGGCGAAAGTTGGAGGTCGGTTTTTTAGCGCCTTTGGCCACCAAAGCCACCCGACCAAAGTGGCGGGTGAAGGTTTCCAAAATCAAACTGGACTCGCTCCAGTCGTAGCGGTGCACCACGAACGCGGGCTCGTCCTGAATGCGGGGAATGCCCCGCGACATCGTGAAGGTGCTGGATTTACTCGTAGCCAAAGCTACGCACCCGCGCTGCATCGTCGGCCCAACCCGAGCGCACTTTGACCCACAGCTCTAAGAACACTTTGGCGTCGTAGAGTTTTTCTAGCTCGGTGCGGGCTTCCATGCCCATGCGCTTCAAGCGCTCGCCTTTGTCGCCAATGACCATGGCTTTGTGGCCATCGCGCTCGACCACGATGGTGGCAGCAATGCGCACCAAGCGTTTGACGCCTTTGGTCTTGCCCTTTTCTTCTTCGAATTTGTCAATGATGACGGTCGAGGTGTAGGGCAATTCGTC
>CANGOY010000149.1 GCA_947455585.1 Comamonadaceae bacterium | reverse complement strand
TGTGATGTTGTCCACGTTGTCGCCAGCTTCGGTGTGCTTCAAGATAGCTTCACGAATCGTGAGGCGCTCAAACGGTTGGCTCAGGTCCACCGCTTTGCCGCCGTAGGTCAACAGCAATGTGCCAGCGGCCTTCATGGCGGCGTCGCGCACCAGCACTTCGGTGAAGTGCATCAGGTCTTGGTAGTTCCAATACGCAGCGTAGAACTCCATCATGGTGAACTCGGGGTTGTGACGCACCGAGATACCTTCGTTACGGAAGTTGCGGTTGATCTCAAACACGCGCTCAAAGCCACCCACGATTAAGCGCTTCAAGTACAACTCGGGCGCAATGCGCAAGAACATTTCTTGGTCCAGCGCGTTGTGGTGTGTGGTGAAGGGCTTGGCGTTGGCACCGCCGGGAATGGGGTGCAGCATGGGCGTTTCAACTTCGAGGAAGTTGTGTTGCACCATGAAGTCGCGAATACCGCTGACCGCTTTGCTGCGTGCCACAAAGCGCTTGCGTGCGGTTTCGTCCGTCATCAAATCGACGTAGCGTTGGCGGTATTTGATCTCTTGGTCAGCCACGCCGTGGAACTTGTCGGGCATGGGGCGCAGGCTCTTGGTCAGCATGCGGATGCTGGTGGCGTGAATCGACAACTCGCCTGTGCGCGTTTTGAACAACTTGCCTTCGCAAGCCACGATGTCGCCCAAATCCCAGTGTTTGAAATCGGCGTACAGCTCTTCGCTCACGTCATCGCGTGTCACGTAAATCTGGATGCGGCCTGTGCTGTCTTGCAGCGTGGCAAAGCTGGCTTTGCCCATCACGCGCTTGAGCATCATGCGACCCGCCACTTTGGCGAGCTGACCTTCTTCGGTCAACACCTCGGCCGTCTTGTCGCCATGCAACTCGTGCAAAGTGGCGGCGTGGTGCGCGGGTTTGAAATCGTTAGGGAAAGCAACGCCTTGGCCCGCAGCTTGACGCTCGCGCATGACCTTTAGCTTTTCGCGGCGCTCGGCAATGAGTTGGTTTTCGTCGACGGGAGCGGCTTCGGGCGTGGCGGGGGTGTTGTTGTTAGACATCTAAAGAGGCGTGAGTAGGTAAAGGGCTGCCCAAAACATGAAAGGCAGCAAACCGCTTATTTTAAGAGGACCGTGAGCTTGCATTTGGCTTAGGCGTTGGCTGGCTCGCGAGAAAGGGCTTCAATGAAAATAAAAAAGGCCCCGAAGGACCTTTTTTGATACGAGCGCTGGTAATTTAAGCCACCGCATCCGCAGGCTGGCGCTGCAACATGGCCAGTGTGCTGGCAATGGTTTTGCGCAGTTCGCGGCGGTCGCAAATCATGTCGATGGCGCCTTTTTCTTGCAAGAACTCGGCGCGTTGGAAGCCCGCTGGCAAGGTCACGCGCACGGTGTTCTCAATCACGCGAGGGCCGGCAAAGCCAATCAACGCATTAGGTTCAGCAATGACCACGTCACCCACAAACGCAAAGCCGGCTGACACGCCGCCCATGGTGGGGTCGGTCAACACGGCGATGTAAGGCAAACCTTTTTTGGCCAAACGGGTGAGCGAGGCGTTGGTTTTGGCCATTTGCATGAGCGAGAGCAAGCCCTCTTGCATGCGCGCACCGCCGGTGGCGGTGAAGCAGATGAACGGTACTTTTTGCTCGATGGCGGCGTGCACGCCGCGCACAAAGCGCTCGCCCACGACCGAGCCCATCGAGCCGCCCATGAAGTCGAACTCAAAACAGGCCACCACCACATTGACGTTGTGCACTGCACCGCCCATGACCACCAAGGCGTCTGTTTCGCCGGTGTTTTGCATGGCTTCTTTAAGGCGCTCGGGGTACTTGCGGCTATCTTTGAACTTCAATGCGTCCACGGGTAGCACTTCTTGACCAATTTCGTAGCGGCCTTCGGCGTCTAGGAACATGTCCAAGCGGTCGCGGGCGCCCATGCGGTGGTGGTGGCTGCAGGTGGGGCAGACGTTGTGGTTGGCTTGCAAGTCGCTCTTGTAGAGCACGGTCTCACAGCTGGGGCACTTGACCCACACACCTTCGGGAACGCTGCGGCGGTCCGATGGGTCGGTGTGTTGAATTTTTGGGGGAAGCAGTTTTTCGAGCCAACTCATGGTGAGCCTTTCGTCAGTTCTTTTGGAATTGATTGATTTTAACGGGCAGGGTAGTTGTGGCTACAAGGGCGCTTTATGCGTCCAAAGCCTTGCGAATACCCGCTAAAAATTCGTGCGCAGCAGCCACTTCTCGGCCTGCTGGTGCGGCTTCAAGCAGCTGGATGATGCGGCTGCCAATCACGACGGCATCAGCCACGCGGCCCACAGCGGCGGCGGTGGCGGCATCGCGAATGCCAAAGCCCACACCTACGGGAATGTGCACATGCTGGCGAATGCGCGGCAGCATGGCTTCTACGGCGTCGGTGTCGAGGTTGCCAGCGCCCGTCACACCCTTGAGCGAGACGTAGTACACGTAGCCGCTGGCAATGCGTGCCACTTGTTCCATGCGCTTGTCGGAGCTGGTGGGCGCGAGCAAGAAGATCAGGTCCATGCTGTGCGCGCGCAGTGTGGCTGCGAACTCTTCGCACTCTTCGGGCGGGTAGTCCACGATCAGCACGCCGTCTACGCCAGCAGCTGATGCGTCTTTGACGAACGAATCTGCGCCGTGCTTTAGGTTGTAGCACTCCACGGGGTTGGCATAGCCCATCAGCACCACGGGGGTGGTGTTGTCGGTCTTGCGGAACTCACGCACCATGTCCAGCACTTGGGCTGTGCCAATGCCAAAACGCAGCGCGGCTTCGCCCGCTTTTTGAATCACTGCGCCGTCGGCCATGGGGTCACTAAAAGGCACGCCCAGTTCGATGATGTCAGCGCCTGCGTCCACCATGCCGTGCATGAGGGCGGGCGTGATTTTGGCTTGCGGGAAGCCTGCCATCACATAAGGGATGAGGGCTTTTCGGCCTTGGGCCTTGAGGGCGGCGAGGGTTGCGTCAATACGGCTCATGGTGCGGTTCACTTCACAAATTTCATGGTTTGTTCTGCTGGGCCACCTTTGACCGTTTGGCCTTGGCAGCTGGGGCGGCAGAAGAAGTCTGCGTTGCTCAGGTCGGCCACAGTGCCAATGTCTTTGTCGCCACGGCCAGACAGGTTGATCAAGATCGACTGCTCGGGCTTCATGGTCTTGGCCAGCTTCATGGCGTAGGCCACGGCATGGCTAGATTCCAGTGCGGGGATGATGCCCTCGGTGCGGCACAGGTAGTGGAAGGCTTCCAGTGCTTCTTTGTCGGTAATGCCCACGTACTCGGCGCGGCCAATGTCTTTGAGAAACGCGTGCTCTGGGCCCACGCCTGGGTAGTCGAGGCCAGCGCTCACGCTGTGCGTTTCGGTGATTTGGCCGTTCTCGTCTTGCAAGATGTAGGTGCGGTTGCCGTGCAACACGCCGGGCGCTCCCAACTGCAACGAGCAAGAGTGACGGTCGGTGTCCATGCCTTCGCCTGCGGCTTCCACGCCAATAAGGCGTGTGTTGGCATGGTTGATGTAGGGGTAGAAGATGCCCATGGCATTGCTGCCGCCGCCCACGCAGGCGATGACGGCATCAGGCTGTTCTTCGGCCATCTTGAGGCTCTTGAACATCTCTGGCATTTGCGTGAGGCACTCTTCGCCAATCACGCTTTGGAAATCGCGCACCATCATCGGGTAGGGGTGAGGCCCCGCCACTGTGCCAATGATGTAGAACGTGTTGTCTACGTTGGCCACCCAGTCGCGCATGGCTTCGTTCAAGGCGTCTTTGAGGGTGCGGCTGCCGCTCTCCACGGGCACGACGGTCGCACCCAAGAGCTTCATGCGGTACACGTTGGGGCTTTGACGCTTGACGTCTTCTGCGCCCATGTAGACCACGCATTCCAAACCGTAGCGTGCGCAAATGGTGGCGGTGGCCACGCCGTGCTGGCCTGCGCCAGTTTCGGCAATCACGCGGGGCTTGCCCATGCGTTTGGCCAGCATGGCTTGGCCGATGGTGTTGTTGATTTTGTGCGCGCCGGTGTGGTTCAGGTCTTCACGCTTCAAGAAGATTTGCGCGCCACCCATTTCGCGGCTCATGCGGGCTGCGTGGTAAATGGGCGAAGGGCGGCCTACAAAGTGCGCCAACTCGTTTTTGAACTCGGCAATGAAGTCCGGGTCGTGCTGGTATTTGGCGTAAGCGTCTTTCAGCTCTTCGATGGCGTGGGTCAGCGTTTCGCTGATGAAGCTGCCGCCGTAAATGCCAAAGTGGCCTTTGGCATCGGGTTGTTGGTAGTTCGACATAAGGTGCCTGCAAAAAATGTCTGGTGCCAACTGCTGTTATCGCAGTCAGCCCAAGAGCTTCAAACAAAAAAGGGGAGATGGTTCAGAGCGGGTGCTCTGCGTCTGCTGCGCGAACGGCTCTGACGAATTCGTGAATCTTGGCCGCATCTTTGATGCCTTTGGCCGATTCCACGCCAGAGCTCACGTCCACTGCCAATGAATGGCCGTGGTTACGCAGCGCGCGAATGCCATCGGTCACGTTGGCAGCGTTGAGTCCACCAGACAAGACGAGGTGAGCGTTGACGTTTTGAGGAAGCTGTGACCAATTGAATGTTTTGCCGCCGCCGCCGTAACCGTCGACATGTGCGTCGAGCAGCACCGCTTGGGCGTCTGAGTAATCTTGCGCGTATTTTAAGAGGTCGAAAGGTTCTTCGCCCGCAGGGGTTTCTAGCGGAATACGCGCAGCGCGCATCCAGCGGCGTCCCAAGGTGCGGGCAATCTTGCGGCAGTGGTCGGGCGTTTCGTCGCCATGAAACTGCAGCCATGCGCCGGGCACTTGCACGCAAGCGTGGGCAATGGCTTCGGAGGTTTCGTTCACAAACAGCAGCACGGGCGTGACGAATGCGGGCAGGCGCAAGGCCAACTCGGCTGCGCGCTCTACCGTCACAGCACGAGGGCTGGGGGCGTATATGACAAAGCCAATGGCGTCCACGCCAGCCGCCACGGCGGCGTCGACGTCTTGCTCACGGGTGAGTCCACAAATTTTGATACGCGTGCGGTTCATGGCAGTCCATCATACGCAGGGGTGCGGTCAGGCAAATCCCACTGCGCGTCGTAGCGGGGGCCCAAGAAATACAAACCATCGGGGCTGAATGTGGGGGCGGCGGCATCGCGGTCGCGGGCGGCTAGCACTTCGGCCATCCACTCGGGCGGTTTGTCTCCGGTGCCAATCTTCACAAAGCAGCCCATGAGGTTGCGAATCATGTGGTGCAAAAAGGCGCTCGCTTCAAACTCAAAGCGCCACACGGCAGAGTCAGCGTGTGTGCTTTTGCGGGTGATGTCGATGCGCGTCATGTTTTTGACGGGGGTCAGGGCTTGGCAGCTGGAGGCGCGGAATGAGGTGAAGTCGTGTTCACCCATCAAGTTTTGAGCGGCTTTTTGCATGGCCTCAAGGTCGAGCGGGCGGTACACCCAGCCCACGCGACCCACCTCGACGCTGGGGCGCACGGCT
>CANGOY010000148.1 GCA_947455585.1 Comamonadaceae bacterium | reverse complement strand
TCAGGCTCAGGCAAATCCACCCTCATCAAAACCATCAACGCCTTGGAGCCTTTCCAAGAAGGCGAGATTTTTGTAGACGGCATCGCCGTGCACGGCAAAGACACCAATCTGCCCAAACTGCGCAGCCGCGTGGGCATGGTGTTTCAGCACTTTGAGTTGTTTCCACATTTGTCCGTCACTGAGAACTTGACCATTGCCCAGCAAAAAGTCTTGGGTCGCAGCGAAGACGAAGCGCACGCACACGGTTTGAAATACCTAGAGCGCGTGGGCCTGATGGCGCACAAAGACAAGTTCCCAGGCCAGCTCTCAGGCGGCCAACAACAACGAGTCGCCATTGCCCGTGCCCTGAGCATGGACCCCATCGTGATGTTGTTTGACGAACCCACTTCAGCCCTTGACCCCGAAATGGTGGGCGAGGTGTTGGACGTGATGGTGGACTTGGCCAACGAGGGCATGACCATGATGTGCGTGACCCACGAAATGGGCTTTGCCCGCAAAGTGGGCAGTCGCGTCATCTTCATGGATGTGGGCGGCAAGGTGTTGGAGGATTGCTCGAAAGATGAATTCTTCAACCACCCCGAAAATCGTCAACCACGCACCAAAGAGTTCTTGAACAAAATCTTGGCGCACTGATTTTTGTTTTCTCTCCGGAGAGGGTTGCGCAGCTTGGGTACGGCGGCTGACTCATGCTGGAGTACCAGAAATCGCCAGCCGCCGCACCCAAGCCGCGCAACTGGTGCTGGTTGAAACATTTCGAGCGATTGTGTTTGCGTTGGCTAACGCTAGCGGTTGGTATACGCGTCCGTTCTTTGTTGCGACAGCGTTGGCTCACCAACAGTCCAAACCAAACTTCTGTCAGCCGCAGTCTGTGGGTGGAGGCAGTGGGCAGGTGACGATTTCTGGTACTCCAGCATGAGGAACCTGCCCACTGCCTACGCCCACAGCGAGCTCAGAAATAACGCCAACTTCGTCGACAATAAAAGCATGACGCAACAACTCACCATCACAAAACCCGACGACTGGCACCTGCACGTGCGCGATGGCGCTGCACTCAACACCGTGGTGCCCCACACCGCCGCCGAATTTGGCCGCGCCGTCATCATGCCCAACCTCAGGCCCCCCGTCACCACGACAGCACAAGCCCTGGCCTACAAAGAACGCATCTCGGCTGCCGTACCACAGGGCATGAGCTTCGAGCCTTTGATGACGCTCTACCTCACCGACAATTTGCCCGCTGACGAAATCGCCCGCGCCAAAGACGCAGGTGTGGTTGCAGCTAAGCTCTACCCTGCAGGCGCCACCACCAACAGCGATGCCGGCGTGACCGACCTGCGCAAGACCTACAAAACACTCGAAGCCATGCAAAAGGCGGGCATGTTGTTGTTGGTGCACGGTGAAGTCACGAGCAGCGACATCGACTTGTTTGACCGCGAAGCCGTGTTCATCGACACCCAGCTCATTCCGCTGCGCAAAGACTTTCCCGAACTCAAAATTGTGTTCGAGCACATCACCACCGCCGAAGCCGCGCAATATGTGGCTGACAGCGACCAGTACACAGGCGCGACCATCACCGCGCACCACTTGCTGTACAACCGCAACGCCATCTTCACCGGTGGCATTCGCCCGCACTATTACTGCTTGCCTGTGTTGAAGCGCGAGACACATCGCCAAGCTTTGTTGCAAGCAGCTACCAGTGGCTCACCCAAATTTTTCTTGGGCACCGATAGCGCGCCGCACCCCGCGAATCTCAAAGAACACGCCACCGGTTGCGCCGGTTGCTACACAGCCCACGCCGCCATGCCCATGTACGCCGAAGCATTTGACAACGCAGGTGCGCTCGACAAGCTTGAAGGCTTTGCCAGTTTCTACGGCGCAGACTTTTACGGTTTGCCTCGCAACACAGGCACGCTGACGCTGCGCAAAGAAAGCTGGACACCGCCCGAGAGCTTTGCTTTCGGCGAAGCCGACTTAAAGCCCCTGCGCTCTGGCGAGACACTGCCTTGGCGCGTGGTTTAAAGAAAACCGCCAGCACCTCAGCCGCAACGCTCACACCCAATACGGCCCGTTGCAGCAACGCAGCGGCTGAAGTCGCCAAGCCAGAAGTGTTTGGTGGTGCTGTGTTGGCCAATATCGATTGGTCACAGCCGTGGTTCGAGCCTTGGCGCGAATTGGGCGAGCCCACAGCATGTCAAGCACTGCAACAGCAAAACGTGGCTGAAGCCCTCAACGCACTGCAAAAAAAATCGCGACAACCAGGAACGTTGAATTGCCACGCAGCAGCGCACCAACCTATAGCCAAGCGCGAGGCCAGAGCGGGCTCGGGTGATATTGCGAGCGCAGCGAGCGTGAACATGACCCGTGCTGGCCTCGCGCTTGGCGATGCCAAAGAAGTGAAGTTCGTCCCCCAATCAAAACTGCCCGAAGGCCAAGCCTACGAAGACTTCATCTTCAAAACCGCGCAAGTCCCCACACGCGACGGTCTGCATGACTTCTTCAACGGTTTGTGCTGGCATCGTTTCCCGCTGGCCAAGCGCCGCTTGAACCAACTGCAAGCCGTAGAGATTGAAACCCAAGGCGTTCGCGCCACACGCGGCCCCGTGCGCGATGCGCTCACGCTGTTTGATGAAAACGTGGTGCTCATGCACGCGCCCGACGATGTGTGGGCTGCGCTGCAAGCGCGTGATTGGCTCAAGCTGTTTGTGGATTTGCGTGAGCAATGGCAACACGTGCATCTGGTGTTGTTCGGTCACGCGTTGCTTGAAAAACTCGTCACGCCCTACAAGTCCATCACCGGCCATGTGTACCGCGTGGACAGCGCGGTCAACCCGCACGATGAACCCGCGCTGGATGCATGGTTGGTGCAAGACCTGCAACCGGCCAAACTCGCCACCAAACCCTACGAACCTCTGCCCGTGTTGGGTGTGCCTGGCTGGTGTGCTGCCAATGCAGAGCGGGCGTATTACGAAGAAACCAATGTGTTTCGTCCCAAGCGTGAAGTGGCCTAATTTCCGTGTGGTTTTTTTAACAGCCGTGCATTGAATTGCAATCATTCACCCCTACCATTCGCGACAGCGGACCTTTGTATTGCCCGCTGAAAAGGAAACCATGAAACGCATTCTTCTGTTCGTCCTCACCAACCTCGCCGTCATGGTGGTGCTGGGGGTCGTCGCCAGTTTGCTCGGCGTCAATCGCTACCTCACCGCCAACGGCTTGAACTTGTCGGCCTTGCTGGGCTTCTCGCTCATCATGGGTTTTGGCGGCGCCATCATTTCGCTCTTGATGAGCAAGCCTATGGCCAAGTGGAGCACGGGTGCGCACGTCATCAACCAACCCGCTAACCAAGACGAAGCTTGGCTGGTCAGCGTGGTGCAACGTTTGTCTGAACGTGCGGGCATCACCATGCCTGAAGTGGCTATTTACGAAGGCGAGCCCAACGCGTTCGCCACGGGCGCTTTCAAAAACTCAGCCCTGGTAGCTGTGTCTACTGGCTTGCTGCAAGGCATGACCAAAGAAGAAATTGAAGCCGTACTTGGTCATGAAATTGCTCACGTGGCCAATGGCGACATGGTCACGCTCACACTCATCCAAGGCGTACTTAACACCTTTGTGGTGTTCTTGAGTCGCGTCATCGGCTACTTTGTCGACAGCATGTTGCGCAGCAAAGACGACGAATCCACTGGCCCCGGCATGGGCTACTACATCACCAGCTTTGTACTCGACATTTTGCTGGGCTTTGTGGCCAGCATGATCGTGGCGTGGTTCAGTCGCCACCGTGAGTTTCGTGCGGACGAAGGCTCGGCACAACTCTTGGGCAACAAGCAACCCATGATCAACGCTTTGGCTCGCCTCAACAGCATGCAAGCGGGCGAGCTGCCCACCAGCGTGGCTGCCATGGGCATCACCGGTGGTTTGGGTAAGTTGTTTGCCTCGCACCCACCGTTGGAAGAGCGTATTGCGGCGTTGCAAGCGGCGCGCTGATTTTTGAACTCGCCTCAATCTCCCTGGACGGTCGCCATGTGCCAAGCAGTGGCGACCGTTGCCATTCAGCCTGATGCTGAACTCACGCCTGCACAAAAACGTTTCAATACCTTGTTGGCGCGTGTGTCGCAGTTGTCTGATTCAATCGCCACGCTAGAGGCTTTGTCCACACAGCACCGCAGCAGCCATTTAACTGCGATGAATGCCTTGAAGAACCAAGAAGACGCCGCGCGTAAAAATCTGTTGCTGTTTTTAGATGGCCGCCTGCATCAAGCAGAGCTGACTGCCTCGCACCGACGCAGCGCCACGCAAATCATCCTGGCCTTGTGCGAAGCGCTGGAACACAAGAACGACGGCCAAGTACAAGCCGTGTTCAACCAGCACCACAGCGAAGAAGACGCACAGGCCTTGGCCGAAGAGGCACGTGCAGGCGCTGAGCATGCAAAGTCAGTGTTTGAAGATTTGTTCGGCAAGCCCTTGCACGGCGCAGACGACTTGCACACCGCAGAGGCGGTGTTTGAAGCTGGTTTGCGCCAATATCGCGAGCAACAGCAACGCCTCGAAGACAAACGCCAAGCCAAGAAGGCCAAGAAAAAACCAGCGGCCCGTCAGCTCAAAGACGCGCAGCAAAAAATGGATGCCAATACCGCGCTGCGTACCGTGTACCGCCAACTCGCCAGCGCTTTGCACCCTGACCGCGAACCCGATGAGGCTGAGCGCTTGCGCAAGACCGCGTTGATGAGCGAAGTCAATGCCGCGTATGACCGCAAGAACTTATCCGAGTTGCTCAAGCTACAACTGCAATTGGCGCAAATCGACAGCGCGGTTTTGAGCCGTATGGCCGATGACAAACTCAACGCCATGTGCCTGCTGCTCAAAGAGCAAGTGGAAGCGTTGGAAGAAGACGAAGCACAAGCCCAGTTTGAAATTCGCCACTACCTTGGTGTGAACGAGCTCGACCACATCAGCGCCGAGAGCTTGGCGCGCGCGCTGGCCATTCAGCTGCGCGACAAAGAGCACGAGGTCGACACGCTAGAGCGTGACCTGCGCCGCATTCAAAACGAAGCAGAGCTCAAACGTTGGCTCAAAGAACAAGCCCAGTTGGCCAAAGAAGCGCGGGCAGAGCTGACGGACTTGGATAGGTTGCTGTACCGATAACACGGTGCAGAAATAAAAAAGGCTCGCATGTTTGCGAGCCTTTTCATCGTCATGGACAGTTAAACGGGCAGATAACCTTCCACTGACAAATAACGTTCGCCCGTGTCGTAGTTAAAGCCCAGCACGGTTGCACCCGCTGGAATTTCGGGTAGCTTTTGTGCAATCGCCGCCAGCGTGGCGCCTGATGAAATGCCAACCAACAAGCCTTCTTCTGTCGCACTGCGGCGACCCATTTCGCGGGCGGCATCGGCCTCGACTTGAATCACACCATCGAGCAATGAGGTATCCAAGTTCTTAGGAATGAAGCCAGCGCCAATGCCTTGAATGGGGTGAGGTGCTGGTGCGCCACCGGAGATGACGGG
>CANGOY010000147.1 GCA_947455585.1 Comamonadaceae bacterium | reverse complement strand
TTGTGCTCTTTGAGTTTGTGAACAGCCGCACCCAACACGCTCAAGGTGGAACGATTCATCGACGGAAGATGGCTCATCGCCACGATTTGGTCCAAGGTGTTCAAATGCGCGTCAGCCACTTTGCCGGCGTCACGCAAATCCTCAGGCACCTCCACAGTTGGAGGCTCTGCGCCCAAAATCATCAACAAGCGTTTGTAGGCTTGGCGTTTGATGGCATCAGAATAAAACAAACCGTCGCTGTCATCGCTTTCAAGTTGACGAACTTGCGCGACTGACAAACACGCGGTTCGTGCCAATACAAACACATCCATGCCCGCTGCTTCACGCAGGCCACGAAGGTATTGAGGGTCACAGGTGTC
The DNA here is from genome assembly GCA_947455585.1 of Comamonadaceae bacterium. Taxonomy (GTDB): domain Bacteria; phylum Pseudomonadota; class Gammaproteobacteria; order Burkholderiales; family Burkholderiaceae_C; genus Limnohabitans. The sequence continues at coordinate 5,141 of CANGOY010000147.1, read as the reverse complement.
GTAGACGCTGCGCTTAGGTTCTGTATGTTCGTTGGATGTCATATTTGACAGTTTTGTCACAACTTGGCTAAAAAATAAGACGCTACTGTCGCAGTGCGCGCAATAGTCGTCAATACGCCACGTGGCGTAGCAAACTTAAGATTTAACGATGATAGTAGTTCTAGCATTTAAACTGTGAACAGTTTTTTACCAAGTTACCCTTATGCGCCCCATCCGCCGTCAATACGAAGACTTCATGCAACACGTGGCCAGCCAAGGTGTTGCCAAGACCGATCGCACCGGCACGGGCACCCAAAGCGTGTTTGGCCACCAAATGCGTTTCAATTTGAACGAAGGCTTCCCGCTCGTGACCACCAAAAAGGTTCACCTGCGCTCCATCATTCAAGAGCTGTTGTGGTTCCTGACTGGCTCCAGCAACAACAACTGGCTGAAAGAACGCAATGTGTCGATTTGGGACGAATGGGCACGAGAAGACGGCGACCTTGGCCCCGTGTACGGCGTGCAGTGGCGCAGCTGGCCCACCCCCGATGGCGGCCACATTGACCAAATTCAGCAAGTCATCGACACCCTTAAGAGCAACCCCGACAGCCGCCGCATCATCGTGAGCGCATGGAACGTGGCCGAGCTCGACAAAATGGCGCTCATGCCTTGCCATGCGTTCTTTCAGTTCTATGTGGCGCCTGCACAAAACCCTGGCGAAAAAGCCAAGCTCAGCTGCCAGCTGTACCAGCGCAGTGCCGACATCTTTTTGGGCGTGCCCTTCAACATCGCCAGCTACGCCCTACTCACCCACATGGTGGCTCAGCAATGCGACCTAGACGTGGGCGACTTCATTTGGACCGGCGGCGACTGCCACATTTATAGCAATCACCATGAGCAGGTGGCCTTGCAGCTCAGCCGCGAGCCATTTGCCTACCCCACGCTTCACATCAAGCGCAAGCCTGATTCCATCTTCGACTACCAGTTGGAAGACTTCGAGGTGTTGGACTACCAATGTCACGGCGCCATCAAAGCCCCAGTGGCCGTTTAAACCATGGCGTTGAATTTGATTTTTGCGCGTGCGCGCAACGGCGTCATTGGCAAAGACAACACACTGCCTTGGCATTTGCCTGAAGACTTGGCGCATTTCAAACAAACCACACTCGGACAACCCGTGGTGATGGGCCGCAAGACGTGGGAATCGTTGCCTCCTAAATTTCGTCCCCTACCCGGCCGCACCAACATCGTGGTAACTCGCCAAGCAGATTGGCAAGCAGAAGGCGCTCTAGTGGCGCACTCCATCGAAGAAGCCATACAACACTGCCCCGCCGACGCGCAGGTGTGGGTGATTGGCGGTGCCGAGGTGTACGCGCAAGCCATGCCCTTGGCCACACACGCTGTGGTGACCGAGATTGACGCCGACTTTGAAGGAGATGCCTTCGCCCCTACATTCGACAGCAGCTGGCAAGAAACCGCGCGCACGACCCATGTAGCGGCAAATGGTTTGCCATACAGCCTCGTCACACTGACTCACACACGTTAAGCAGGAGCATCACCATGTCTGAAGACGGTTTTCACGTCCACGGCCCGCATGACCACGAGTTGGAACACGCAGCAGGCGGCCACGGCAACGGCTTTACCAACAAAATCGCCATGTTCACCGCCATCATCGCCACGGTCGGCGCCATCTTTGGCTACATGGGCGGTGCCACACAGGCAGCGGCTGGTTTGTACAAAAACGATGCAGCCATTAAGAAGACAGAAGCGTCTAACCAATGGAACTATTACCAAGCCAAAAGCAGCAAGCAAAACTTGATGGAGCTGGCTTTGGAATTGGCACCTGCCAGCAAAGCTGAACATTACCTTGCGCAAATCGAGCGCTACAAAACTGAAAAAACCGACATCAAAGCCGGCGCAGAAAAGCTAGAAGCCCAATCCAAAGAGTTCGACGAAATGTCTGAGGCGCAAATGCACCAGCACCACCGCTGGGCGCAAGCCACCACGGTGCTGCAAGTGGCCATTGCCTTGGCTGCGATTGCCCTGCTCACCCGTAAAACTTGGGTTGAATACGCCATGTTTGGCGCAGGCGCGTTGGGCGTTGGCGTGGGCATTCTGGCCGCGCTACATATTTAAAAAGAACAAACATGCAACTCGCTACTTGGAACGTCAACTCGCTCACTGTGCGCTTACCGCAAGTGCTGGACTGGTTGGCGGCCAACCCCGTCGATGCACTGGTTCTGCAAGAAACCAAGTGCACCGACGACAAATTTCCACATGAAGCCATCGAAGCAGCAGGCTACAAGGTTGCCTTCTTCGGCCAAAAAACCTACAACGGTGTGGCCCTGCTCTCGCGCAGCGAGGCCACCGATATGGTGAAAAATATTCCTGGTTTTGAAGACGACATGGCCCGCGTAATTGCAGGCACGGTCGATGGCGTGCGTGTGATTGGCGCGTACTTCCCCAATGGCCAAGCGCCCGATAGCGACAAGTTTGTTTACAAAATGCGTTGGCTTGACGCCCTGCAAAACTGGCTACGCGAAGAACTGAAGCAACACCCCAAGCTGGTGTTGATGGGCGACTTCAACATCACCGTCGATGACCGAGATGTGTGGGACCCTGTGGCCTTGAAAGACACCATCCACTGCACGGTGGAGGAGCGTGACCACTTCCAAGCCTTGATTGACTTAGGCACACACGACGCCTTTCGCTTGTTTGAACAAGCCGAAAAAAGCTACAGCTGGTGGGACTATCGAGAGTTTGCCTTCCGCCGCAACCGTGGCCTGCGAATTGACCACATCTTGGTCAGCGATGCACTCAAACCATCAGTGCAAGCGTGTGTGATTGACAAAGCACCCCGCAAGAATGAGCGCCCCAGCGACCACGTGCCCGTGGTCGTGACAGTGGCTTAAACACTGCACAAGTAAATCACAAGCTCAGCCAATAACAGCCGTACTTGTGAGACTTATCAGTCGTCTAAACCCAACTCTTGAATTTTGCGGGTGATGGTGTTGCGACCAATGCCCAACTTTTGCGCGGCCTCGATGCGACGGCCCCGCGTGTTGACCAAGGCGGTTTGAATCAAACGCGCTTCAAAGCGGTTGACCAACACATCCCACACATCCGTGCGGCCCGCCACAAGCAAGCTCATGGCCTCGGCTTCAAGGCCCTGTTCCCAATCCGCACCAGGCATGTTGAGCACCACGGGCGCAGCGCCGTCTGGCAAAGCCGATGCAACAGGCGACACATGACTCACGTCTTGCAACACGGGCGCACTGAACCCTGATGTGTCTTGCCCTGTGTGGCTAAGTGCAGCCAAAGCCTCACCCGTCAGCATGACCTCGGGCGGCAAATCTTTGGGCTCAATCACTTGCGAAGGCGCCATCACGGTCAGCCAATGGCAAATATTTTCCAGCTGACGCACGTTGCCCGGAAACGCAAACTGATTGAGCACCGTTTGTGCACCATCTGAGATACGTTTGGACTCCACGCCCAATTGTTGTGCACTCTGCTGCAAAAAGTGGCGCGTCAACGTGGGGATGTCTTCACGGCGCTCACGCAAGGCAGGTAAGCGCAAGCGAATCACGTTCAAGCGGTGAAACAAGTCTTCGCGGAACACGCCGTCTTTGACGCGTTTTTCTAAGTCTTGGTGCGTTGCTGCAATCACGCGCACATTGGCTTTGATGGCGTTATGACCACCCACGCGGTAGTAGGTGCCATCGCTCAACACACGCAGCAAACGGGTTTGCAAATCAAACGGCATGTCGCCAATTTCATCGAGAAACAACGTGCCGCCTTCAGCCTGCTCAAAGCGACCACGACGCGTGGTTTGCGCACCTGTAAATGCACCACGCTCGTGACCGAAGAGTTCACTCTCCAGCAAGTCTTTGGGAATGGCAGCCGTGTTGATGGCCACAAACGGGCCTTTGTTACCCGCATCGCCCCGCGGCGAATGTTTGTGCAAGGCGCGCGCCACCAGCTCTTTGCCAGAGCCGCTCTCACCGGTAATCATCACCGTCACATTGCTTTGACTCAAGCGGCCAATGGCACGAAACACGTCTTGCATGGCGGGCGCTTGGCCCAACATTTCGGGCGTGGCGTCTTGTTGCTCGCTTTGCAGTTGTTCGCGTTGGCTTTCGTCCAAAGCGCGGCGAATCAGCTCAACGGCTTTAGGCAAGTCAAAGGGCTTGGGCAAGTATTCAAACGCACCGCCTTGAAAGGCGGACACCGCGCTGTCCAAATCAGAAAAGGCCGTCATGATGATGACGGGCAATGCAGGCAAACGCTCTTTCACCTTGGTGAGCAAATCGAGCCCTGAGCCGCCCGGCATGCGGATGTCGCTGACCAAAATTTGCGGGCCGTCATCCTCGCTCACCGAGTCGAGCGCTTGCAGCACTTCGCGTGGGCTGGTGAAGCTGCGCGTGGGCAGGTTCTCGCGCAACAGCGCTTTTTCTAGCACGAAGCGAATTGACTGGTCATCGTCCACAATCCAAATCGATTTCATCTCGGCACTTTCTGTTCTAAGTTAGGGGCCACCCGAAGCGTCAAGGCAGCGGGATGAGGATTTTGAAATCCGTGCGTCCCGGCACACTGTCACACTCAATCAAGCCATGGTGCTGTTGCACAAAGGTTTGTGCCAAATTCAGCCCTAGGCCAGAACCGCCATCTCGTCCAGAAACCAAGGGGAAAAATAACCTGTCCTTGATTTCTTCCGGAATGCCGGGCCCGTTGTCTATCACATGCAATTCCAGTGCCAACCGATAGCGTTGTTTGCCAAAAGTCACTTGGCGGCTGATGCGGCTGCGCAAAACAATCTCAGCGTCGCCTTCAAGCACACGGTCTGCCAACGCTTGAGCCGCGTTGTGCACGATGTTGAGCACAGTTTGGATGAGCTGCTCGCGGTCACCTCGAAATTCGGGGATGGATGTGTCGTAGTCACGCACCACACGCAGGCCCTTAGGAAACTCAGCCAAGATGAGGCTGCGGACCCGTTCGCACACCTCGTGGATGTTCACATCGCCCACCACATGCGGGCGACGGTGGGGTGCGAGCAGACGGTCGACCAGCAGCTGCAGGCGGTCCGCCTCGTGGATGATGACTTGGGTGTATTCAATCAGGTCACGGCTTTCCACTTCCATTTGCAGCAGCTGTGCCGCCCCTCGAAT
>CANGOY010000146.1 GCA_947455585.1 Comamonadaceae bacterium | reverse complement strand
CTTAGTGAATCGGGGTTTTTTCTTGTGTGTGCAATTCGTGTTGATCTAATATTTTGGCCGCTCAAAAAATCATCACTATTTTTGAGAGTGGCAGTTTCAAAAAATACGCAATTGGAAATCTATATGTTTCATCTAGGGGCACTGGGTGTTCAAAATGGAAACAAGCGTTTTTTAAATTAACCATATTGATGGAATTGCCGATTTAAACCGACAAAACTAACATTCATCCAGTAGTAGCAATTTTGCTGGACGTTTTTAGATGAGGTTGGTTTGGTGTTTTCATTTGCCTATTTCGCTCGTCAATGTGTGACTTTCATCGGTCTTGCCTTGGTGTCGTTTGCATTGAGCGCACAAGACTTGCCTTGGCACTTAGGCTCTTTGAACCCCGCAGCTGCAGTGGCCCCTTCGGCAATCAACACGGCGGGTGTCAAGCCAGGCCCACATGAAGTTGTTGTAGCGGTGATTGATAGCGGTGTTTTGGCTAGTCATCCCAGTTTGGATGGGCGCCTTCTTCCTGGCTATGACATGCTGTCGCCACCTTTAAATTTACGTGGCGGCCGTTCTGCTGATTTTTCGCCAGATGCCCGCGACGCCAAGTGTGGCGAGCGCGTAACTTCAGGCGCATTTCGCACGCATGGCACAGAAGTCGCGAGTCTTATTGCTGGCAATGGCCAAGATGGTGTGCGCGGTGTCAATCCCAGTGCAAAGATATTGCCGATTCGTTTGTTTGGTTCCTGTCCCATGACCCGTGCAGATTTATTAGATGCGATGGCATGGGCCGGTGGGTTTCCAGTGGCTGGCATCCCTGTCAATCCTTATCCAGCGCGTGTGATAAATCTCAGTTTTTCTGGCGGTAAGCGTGTGTGTGGTCCAGATTTGCAGCAGTTGGTAGACCGATTGACTCAGAAAAATATCTTTGTGGTGGCTGCTGTCGGTAACACCTTTGGTAAAAAGCTAGCAGAACCTGCAAATTGTGAGGGTGTGATTTCTGTGGGAGCCGTCGATGCAGAAAACAACATCGAGAACTACTCGGCCCTTGATGCGCGGACGGTTATTTACGCGCCTGGCGGGGGCAAGGATTTGAGTGGTAATGCGCCTTGGCACGGTAACAAGTTGAAGGTTGCGTCGTTTGATGTAGATTTCAAAGGCGATGAAATGCCTTTGGGGGCTGCGCGAGGTGTGGGGACCAGTTATGCGGCACCATTGGTTTCTGGATTTTTGTCGTTATTGTTGTCTCAGCGCATTGATATGAGTCCTGGTGAGTTTTTTAAGCAGCTACCTAAATTTTCCCGTTCCGTGAATCCGACAGATAAATGTCCGGATTGCACACCCAAAGGCTTAGCCATGTTGCCGGCCGTGTCTCGCTAGTGATTAGAACGAATGGGTTTATTCAAGTTCTCCGAACAATGACACCTTGATGTATCATTAAGTTTTATTTTTGTCATTAAGGCTTAACAGAATTTATCATTGTTCTTACATTTTGATTTCTAGAATTCTTTGAAATCGATTGGTTAGGAGAAGTTTATGAACAAGAAAATCATGAAGTTAGCAGTCATCGTGCCTGCTTTAATCGCCACTTTAGTTGTGGTTTGTGTGTTGGCGTTTAACGCGGCCCGTCACTTCATCATTGAAGAGAATGAAGTCCTAGTTCATGCGGTCGCACAAAGCATGCTGCCCGCCTTATTGGTGAATGACACTCAGCAGGTTGAAGCGCTGATGAAGGCTTTGGAGAGCTACCCAGGCATTGAGTCGGCTGAACTTTTAAGTTCAGAAGGTGCATCCATTGCGAGCTACGCGCGGGCAGGGCAGTTAGACGACCCGACATCGACTTCGTTTGAATTGGCGTCTGCCGTTGATGCTCCGCATCAAGCGCACGTGATGGCACCGATAACGTTTGACAGTTTAATTGTGGCTAATTTGTACATTGCAGTTAATTTGTGGCCGACTTATCTGCGCATCTTGACTTGGCTAGGTGTGTTTCTGATTGTGCCGAGTGTGATTTATATTTGCATCAAGCAGTTGCGCATCAAGGTTCGCTTTGAAAAAGTGGTCGAGGATGGTGGTGGCGATGATCCAGGGCACTCATCATTCGATGTTGCTCATGCCGTGAGTGTTGCTATGAGTGATGCCGATATAAGCCTTGAGTACCAGCCCATTCAACGTATGAGCGATGGCGGACTGTTTGGCATGGAGGTTGTCGTTTGCTGGCGTCATCCCTCGGGGCAAACATTGCATGTGTCCCCTTCCGCTTTTGTTGACTTAGCTGCTAAAAATGGGATTTGCTTGCCTTTCGACGGTTGGCTAATTAATACGGCTTTGACGAATGCAGCGACTTGGCAACATCAGTACGGACCTTTGATTTTGACCATCAACATCACCGCAGAACAGTTTAAAGATCCTACTTTCGGTCAGCGTATTCGTTGGTGGTGTGAGCAAACTCAGTATCCACATCAGTTGTTGGAGTTAGAAGTAAATGAGTCGGCTATTTCTCGTCATTTACAGGAAGCGCCTGCTTACGTGGCGTCTTTTGCGGAGCAGGGCTTAAGCGTAACCGTTGATGGTTTTGGTTTGATGCCAAGCTCGCTTGAGTTATTAGACGTTTTGCCAGTCAGCAAAGTGAAACTACATAGCAAACTAGTTAAGCGGATGGGGCAAGATGAACAGATAGACCAGCTGATTCAGGCAACCATTGAGCGGGCGCTGCAGAATGATGTGCAAGTCATGGGTGACGGCTTAGAGGTGTTCATGCAACGCCTTGCACTTCGTCAAATGGGCTGTATTTTGGGGCAAGGTACTTACTTTTATCCACCGCTGACCGCTTCTGCATTTGATTCTTTTTTAGCGGCGCGCCCATTCGACGCGTCGATGGGGGGAGTTAGCCAAGAGAACGCAATGCCAAAAGACGGACGTGGTTTTTCGATGGCCTGACTCCGTATGGGTGGGGCACTGTTTTAGAAGCATGGTAACGCTGCCTCAGTTTCGTTTGGTTCGTGTAAATATCCAACCGCAGGAAAATGCTGAGCAATGCACGAGAGCATTTGTTTGTCGCTGGTGACAAGGTGCAAATGGTTGTGAATGATGGTGCTTTTGCGCGCTAATGCTTGAACCGCCGATGGCTGAAGACCGAGCGACGTTAAAGCTTCCGATGTGATGGGCGCATCTCCAGGTCTGAAGCAGGCTGACAAAGGTAGACCACCAATACGAACGGGTACACCTGAATACACATCAATCAAGTCGCTGATTGAAACCCCAATGACATCCAAGGATGAGTTGAATGAGGCGATAGAAAACTGATTTTCTTGTGAGGCCAGCAATGCTGCTTTTTCAGTATCAACGTTGCGCGAGCAATGCCATACGGGGTCAGACCATGCCGAACAAGTTGTTATCAGCAGTGAACAGAGTAAAGGCCATTTCATGGTTGTGTCATTCCCGCACTTGCTGTCAATCCTTTGGGCGTACATTCAGGACACTTTTCAAGCGGCGTGACTTGCCTTAGAAATTTCGGAAGTTCTTTCGCCAAATCGGAGGGGTGTTTGTTCGGGTGATGAGACAGCCAAAGAGATATAAATCCCGCGACGACAGGTGATGCAAAGCTTGTGCCGACGCCTCGCTCTAAAGCCGCTGGGCGCTCTTTACCTAGAAAATCTAAATCGTAAGTTGCTACCATCAGTTTGTTGATAGACCAATTGGCGCTAGATGACAGGCGTTTACCTCCGCCTGGCGCGTATAAGACGGTTCGTGCATCTAAAGCTGAGTAGATTTCAATGTTGTTTTCTGCATCGAGTGCGCCTACCGACATGACGCCGTTGCAGTTGGCCGGCTCTGGTAGTGGCTTGTGAAAGTTATTGCCAGCCGCCGCAACAACAAAGACTTTTTTTTCAATGACGCGGTTGAGTAAGCGTTGCAAATCGGAGCCGCATACAGAGAGGCCGCCCGCTATGCTCATGTTAATGATGTTTGCTGGATTGGGGTTGTCTGGGATGCCGGCAACAGGCAGACCCGCGGCCCATGCAATGGCGTCCAGTAAATCCGTGCGCGACATGCTGCATGCACCAAACAAACGAATCGGTAGAATTTTTGCAGTCGGGTTAACGCCGAATACGCCATCGACGCCATTGGCTGCAATCAAGCTGGCAACTTCGGTCCCGTGGGTTCTGAAGGCCCCTGATACAAGGCGTTGACCGCAACGCGCATCGCGTTCATCGGGCCCAAAGTCGGTGGACCGACCGCCTCGTAAATTATTGGGCGCCGAGAGCATGTCATAGCCAGGTAAAAGTTGACCACTCAAACTCGGGTGACTTGCGATGACGCCACTGTCAATGACCGCCACAACGATTCGATGTGGACCAGGTTTGATGCTGCTGGTATTAATTGCAGAGGGTGCGGATGCGTTAGCGTTTAAAGCGCCTAAGTGCCAAGGAAGGTCTTGAGCCGAGCACGCAGTGAATGCCGTGAGCGCGGCAAGAGCAAGTGTTTGTTTTAAAAACACGGCCCGACAGCCTCGGTGTGGGTGGCCTTTGATAAATACCCAACTGCTGGATGGTTCTGGGTGATGCAAGTCAACATTGCTTGCTCATCTTGAACTATGTGAATATTAGGTTTGTTGCGTGTTTCGGTGTTGGCGCCTATTGATTGCATAGCCTTTACTGTCTGGTGTGCGTTGCCACCGACCATACAGGCAGACAAAGGTAGGCCACCGCTCATTTTTACAGGGCTACCTTGATAGACGGAGAACAAGTCTCTCAATGAAAGACGTATGACTTCTCGTTCAAGAGCTAAAGAAGCCAAGACGAAATCATCGGATGCATCCGCAATTTGCACATCGCTGCGAGAGCAGTGCCAAACTGAGTCCGCCAAAGCACATTGGCCCATGGATACGATGCTGATACCCGATAAGATTAAATTTCTGATTGCTTTTGAAATGAATGCCATAGTCGGCATTTTACATATTCAGAAAATATTTGAATACTTAAAAATTAACTTAATTTTTAATTTAATCTATAAAAGCTATTTTTTGTTGCTTAAGTGTTCTGCCCCATCATTTCGCATGGCAGCGTCATGCATACAGTAGCGGAGCCATTCTTCGGGATTTCTCGTGTGATGACACCATGGTGTTTGTGGACAACGTTATCGACAAAATCAAGCCCTAATCCAAATCCAGGCATATCGTCTGTCAGGTCATCTGTTGTGGCGGACGTTTTCACGGTATTTGAGATGATGATGCTTATTTGCGGCGTGTTTGTCACTGTTGCAGAGTGATAGAGCGATTGAATCCGAATGGTGCTTTGTTCTGGGGAAAACTTGATCGCATTGAACAGCAGATTAACCAAAGCACGTATCAGTAAGCGCGCGTTGACCGTGACAAAAATGCTGGATACATCGCTCTCATCATTGATTTGAATACCCTTGACCTCTGCCAAGTCAGTGACTTGTTCAAGGCTATCGTTGATCACGTTATCTAGCGACTCCAATTGAACGTTGTATTGCGACGCTTCAGCCGAGATGGTGAGGATGAAGTCATCCATCATGTGAAGCAGT
>CANGOY010000145.1 GCA_947455585.1 Comamonadaceae bacterium | reverse complement strand
TTCGATATCTGCGCCAATGGCGCGCAGCTTGGCTTCCATCTTGTCGTAGCCACGGTCCAAGTGGTAGATGCGGTCCACCAAGGTTTCGCCATCGGCCACCAAGCCCGCAATCACCAGCGAGGCAGAAGCGCGTAAGTCGGTGGCCATGACGGTCGCACCGGAGAGCTTTTGCACGCCTTCGAGCACAGCCACTTTGCCGTCGATTTGAATGTGTGCGCCCAAGCGCACCAACTCGTTGACGTGCATGAAGCGGTTTTCAAAAATAGTTTCGGTCACCTTCGATGCGCCCTTGGCAATGGCGTTCAACACCATGAACTGCGCTTGCATGTCGGTAGGGAAACCTGGATATTCGGTGGTGCGGAAGTTTTGCGCCTTGAGGTGTTCATACGCAGGCGCAGTGCCTTGGATGCGGATGCCTTCTGCGTTGGCAGTGACTGTTGCACCTGCATCACGCAGCTTGTCGATGACTGCATCCAAATGGTCGGCACGGGCGTGCCGCAAGAACACGTCGCCGCCTGTGGCAGCCACTGCACACAAGAACGTGCCGGCTTCAATGCGGTCAGCCACCACTTTGTGGGTGCAGCCGTGCAAGCGTTCCACACCTTGGATGTGAATGCGGCTTGTGCCGTGGCCTTCAATCTTCGCGCCCATGGCAATGAGCATTTCGGCCAAGTCTGGAATCTCTGGCTCTTGCGCGGCGTTTTCCAACACGGTTTCGCCGTCGGCCAACGCTGCAGCCATGAGGAAGTTTTCTGTGCCAGTGACGGTCACCATGTCGGTGGCGATGCGTGCGCCTTTGAGGCGTGTGCGACCACCGCCCAGCTTGGCGACCATGTAGCCGTGGTCCACATCAATCTCTGCACCCATGGCTTGCAAGCCTTTCAAGTGCTGGTCCACAGGGCGCGAGCCAATGGCGCAGCCGCCGGGCAACGACACCTTGGCGTGGCCAAAGCGGGCCAACAAGGGGCCAAGCGCCAACACCGAAGCACGCATGGTTTTGACCAGCTCGTAGGGGGCTTCGGGGTTGTTCAAACCGCCGGCATCTAAGCTGACTGTGCCGTCGTCTGCACGCTCGGCTGTCACACCCATGTTGCGGATGAGTTTGAGCATGGTGGCCACGTCTTGCAACTGCGGCACGTTGTGCAACGTCACGGGCTGGTCGGTCAACAAGGCTGCGCACAGCTCGGGCAGGGCCGCGTTTTTAGCGCCAGAAATCAGCACTTCGCCATTTAGGGTACGACCGCCGCGAACGAGTAATTTATCCATTGTTTCAAGCTTTCGTGGCTGCGGCTTGCCATTCGGCAGGCGTGTAGGTTTTCATAGACAAAGCGTGCACTTCGTCGGTTTTGATTTTTTCGCCCAAAGTGGCGTACACCTTTTGGTGGCGCTGGATGAGGCGCTTGCCTTCAAACTCGGTCGATACCAAAGTGGCATACCAATGACGGCCATCGCCCTCGACGTGCAAATGCTCACAGGGCAGTCCTGCGGCGATGATGGTTTGTAGTTCTTCTGCTGTCATGTGAAAACCTTCATCCTCGAATCTTGTAACCCGTGCGCAGCAAGTGCAGCGCGATAGCAGACACAGCTGATAAGCACACGCCCACCACACCCAAACTCAACCAAGGTGACACATCGCTTTGGCCAAAGAAGCCAAAGCGAAAGCCATCAATCATGTAGAAGAACGGGTTGAGGTGACTCACGTTTTGCCAAAAGCTGGGCAGTGAGTGAATGGAATAAAACACGCCGCTCAAAAACGTCATCGGCATGATGATGAAGTTTTGGAAAGCGGCCATTTGGTCAAACTTATCGGCCCACAAGCCCGCAATCAAACCCAAAGTGCCAAGCATGAGCGCACCCATCACAGCAAAGGTGATGACCCACACAGGCTGCGCGGGCATGAGCGAAAAATTCAGCACCGACGATTGCCACACAAACAGCAAGCCTGCGAGCAACACACCCGTGCCCACCAACAAGCCACGCACCATGGCTGACAAGGCGTAGGCGAAGAACCAGCTCCAGTGCGACAGCGGTGTGAGCAACAAGAACACCAGGTTGCCCATGATTTTGCTTTGCACCATGGACGATGAGCTGTTGGCGAACGCGTTTTGCAGCACGCTCATCATCACGAGGCCCGGAATCAAGAACGCGGTGTAGCTCACACCGTCGTACACCTGCACATGCGCTTCAAGCACATGACCAAAAATCATCAGGTACATCACCGCAGTCAGCACGGGCGCGGCGACAGTTTGGAAACTGACTTTCCAAAAGCGCAGCACCTCTTTGTAGAACAGCATGGTCCAGCCGGTCATCATGCTTGTGCTCCTGTTTCTTCGCTTTTGTGCATCACATCTAAGAACACATCTTCCAAATCGGCTTTGCGAATTTCAACGTCTTGTGCTTGCAAGCCCGCCTCACGCACGGCGGCGAGGTAGCGCTCAATCTCCAACGCATCATTGGCGGGGAACTGAACAATGCGACCCGTCACACGCGCCTTAGCGGCGAGTGCGGGTGGCAACTCGGTGTCGAGCTTGAAGCGCAGCACATTGCTAGACGCAGCTTTGAGCAACTCGGTGGTGCTATCCAGCGCCACCACTTTGCCGTTTTTCAACATGGCAATGCGACTGCACAAAGCTTCAGCTTCTTCAAGGTAATGCGTGGTCAGCAACACGGTGCTGCCCTCGCGGTTGAGTTTGGCGATGAACTGCCACAGGGTTTGGCGCAGCTCCACGTCCACACCCGCGGTGGGTTCGTCGAGCACGATGACGGGCGGCTTGTGCACCAAGGCCTGCGCCACCAACATGCGACGCTTCATGCCGCCTGAGAGTTGGCGCATGTTGTGATGGGCTTTGTCGGTGAGGCCGAGGCTGTGCAACAGCTCGTCAATCCAGTCGTCGTTGTGCTTGACGCCAAAGTAACCCGATTGAAACTTCAAGGCCTCGCGCACATTGAAAAACGGGTCGAACACCAGCTCTTGCGGCACCACGCCCAACATGCGGCGGGCTTGGGCAGATTGGGTAGCCACATTGACGCCGTGCACCAGCACCGAGCCAGAGGTGGCTTGGGCCAGACCGGCCAAGATGCTGATGAGGGTGGTTTTGCCTGCGCCGTTGGGGCCTAAGAGCCCAAAAAACTCGCCTTTTTGGACATCAAAACGCACGCCATCGAGCGCCTGAAACGGACCTCGGGCGGTTTGGAAAGTTTTGGAGACGGATTGAAAAGAAATAGCGGACATAAGTAGCCTTTGATTTTAAGGCTTTACCAATGCCCTGACTTGGCGGCACCCACTTGGGGCAACTAAAACCCGTTTTAGTGAAGCAAATCGCTCAGGCCGTAGACCTTGGCCAAAGCTTGGGCACGCTGGGGCAAGCCCGTGATGTGCAACTGGGCGCCTTTGGCTAGCACCGCGCGGCGGCAGGCCAGAATGACAGCTAACGCGGACGAGTCAAACTGGTTGAGCGCTGAGGCATCCAACACCGCCTCGCCACCTTCAGACACACAAGCGGCCAACAGCGTGGACAACTCGTTGGTCACGGCTTGCGCCTGAGCCTGCATCAACACAGCAGGCAAAGCGACGGAAGTGTGTGTGGCAGTCATGGCTTATTTGGATGTGCGTGCATTGGTTTTGTTGCGCTCGGCCAAGCTGGCGATCAAGCCATCCACACCTTTGGCATTGATTTCTTGCGCAAACTGGGTTTTGTAGTTTTCAACCAGCCAAATGCCCATGACGTTCATGTTGTAAACCTTCCATGCGCCGTCGGCAGCTTTTTCTACGCGGTAATCCAGCTGAATGGGCTCACCTTTGCCGCGCACTTCGGTACGCACCATCACCTCTTTGTCATCAGCCGCAGCACGCAAGGGTTTGACCGCAATGGTTTGGTCACTCACTTGGCCCAAAGCACCCGCATATGTGCGCACCAGCAAAATTTTGAACTCTTCTTGCAAACGCTTTTGCTGTTCTGGCGTTGCTTGACGCCAGCCTGGGCCCACAGCAGAAGCCGTCATGCGCAAAAAGTTGACGTTGGGCATGACACGCTGGTCCACCAGCGTGACGATTTTGTTCACGTCACCCGTGTGGATGGATTTGTCCGCCTTGATGGCATCCAAGATGTCGCCAGACACGCGCTTGATGAACACGTCTGCTGGCTCTTCTGCCGCAAACACGGTGTTGACCATCCCCAAAAGGCAAGCCACACCCAAGATGCATGCAGAAAAAGTACGACGTGACAAAAAGCGGTTCATAGTTTCAAACTCCAAGAGATTCAATTGTTCTTCAACGCCCGAAGCACTTATTTGGCTGACGGCGCAACAGGCTCTGCACTCGGGTCAACCAAATCATCCTCATCCGGCGGATTGCCGTCATACACCTGATTGCGACGGTACTGCAGATAAGAGTCACGCGTGAAACTGTATTTGTCGATGGCAGCACCCGACAGCAAATCGGTGGTTTTCAACAAGCCAGCACGCTTGTCCACGATGCGCGCCACCACAGCGACATTGCGCTCAGCCACCACATCATGCTTGGCCACAAAATCGGTTGAAAACTCCAGCGGCAAAGTGGATGCGTCACGCACGGTCGAAGGTCCAAACACTGGCAACACCAAGTACGGACCATCGGGCACACCCCAGTAACCCAAGGTTTGGCCAAAGTCTTCCCGATGACGCTGCAAGCCAATTTCAGTGGCCACATCAAAGAGGCCGTAAATACCCAAAGTGGTGTTAACCACCACGCGCATCAACGATTCCGCCGTGTCACGACCTTTGAGTTGCAAACCGCTGTTCACGGTCGAGAACACATCAGACAAGTTACCAAAGAAATTACCCACACCCGTTTGCACGGGCTGTGGGATGTAATCACGGTAGCCCGTGGCTACGGGCTTGAGGACGTTGTCATCCAAGGTGTCGTTGAACTTGGAGATGCTCCGGTTCATGGGCTCCAATGGATCTTTGGGACTGGCATTCGGCCCCGTCGCACACCCAGCGCTCGACAGCACGCATGCCAACAACGCGGCACTCATGACCGAACGTGTCACAAGCAGGCGCATCACTTGCCACCCTTTTCAGGCGCAGGCTCTGCGGCCTTGTTGTAGAGGAATTGGCTAATCAAGTTCTCCAGCACCACAGCAGACTGCGTGGCTTGAATGCGGTCGCCATTGGTCAAGTTGCCGACTTCTGAACCCGCTTCGATGCCGATGTATTGCTCGCCCAACAAGCCGCTGGTGAGAATTTTCAAAGAACTGTCTTTGGGAAATTGGTAACGGCTTTGGATGTTCATCGTGACCGTGGCTTGGAAGGTTTTGTCGTCAAACGTGACCGACTCCACACGCCCCACCACCACGCCTGCGCTCTTGACGGCCGCTTGGCGCTTCAAACCGCCAATGTTGTCAAAACGGCCCGTCACGGTGTAGTTGGATTCGAAATTCAAAGTCAGCAAATTGGCCGACTTCAAAGCCAAGAACAAAATGGCCGCAGCGCCCAAGAGCACAAACAAACCTACCCACCCATCATTTTTGGAGCGTTGCATAGCTTCCTCGATTCATCAAATACTGA
>CANGOY010000144.1 GCA_947455585.1 Comamonadaceae bacterium | reverse complement strand
TTCTATGCGGTTCTTGTTCATCGGCTCACGATTTATGCTCCGCGCTTCCTTCCCACGCTCGGTCGCCCTCACGCAGTTGCGCTTCACTTTGCTCACTGTGACCAGCTCGCAGCGGGACTTACACCCGCAGGTGTGCGCCCATGCTGGGCACAAGAAAAAGGCCTAGAAAAAATCTAGGCCTTTTTTGTTGGTCGGTGTAGTTCCTTTTTATGCCGACACTTCAGCCGCCCGCTTCCAACACAGCTGGGCACGCGCCGTGTCTTCTTTTTGTTCAGCCAATTGGGCCAAGGTACGCCAAGCATGGCGCTGCATGTCGGCATGGGCGAGTTGTGGTGCGGCTTGTTCCAACATCTGCTGCGCCTTGCCCCACAAGGCGTGATGCCAACACACCATGCCGGACAAATACTGCAGTTCCACCCAACGTGGGTAGGTTTGACGTGCGCGGTCAATGCTGGCCAGCCACTCTGGGTCGGCGGGCAGCAACACCAGCGCACGGGCCAAAGCTTGGGCCACGCGCTCGCGAATGACGGGCGTGCAGCTGTCGGGCTGCTGCACCATGCGGTTCCACAAGGGCGTGAGCCAAGGCATCACGGCTGTAGCTTCGCCGCTGAGTGTGAGCATGCGCTGTGCGGCGTGCAACACCACTTCGGGCTGGCTGCGCTCAGTGGCCTCTAGAACATCCCACGCGCGTTGTAACTGGGCGCTGTCGTGCGCTTCGTTCAAGCTGGCCACGGCCAACTCGCGTAAAAGGCTTTGGCCTGCGGTGTCTGAGAACGCGCCGTGCTTGGTCAACAAGCGTGCTGTCTCTAAGGCGGACGCGTGTTGCTTGTTCAAGCGAGCTGCCTTCAGGCGCATGCGCAAAGCCAACATGCGGCGGGCTGCACCGTGGCGCAGACCATCGAGCCAACGAGCGGCCTCTGGCGCATCGCGGTCGCTCAAGGACCAGCGGGCAGCAGCCAAATAGGCGGCTTCCATGGTTTCTTCCACCAACTCATCCGACGCTTCGCGATTCATGGCCATGATGGCTTGCAGGTGCGAGACGCGTGTATCGCGGTCACGCAAAGCGTGTGCGCTTTCAGCCGCCACCAAATGCGACACCGCACGCAGCTGGTGCGCGTGGCGAGGTGCAGCGTCATCCGCGGTACGTACAGAAGCCAACAAGCTTTCTAAAGCCAAGGCTTTGTCTGCCGACTTCACGGCACGCACATAGCGTCCGCTCCACAGCTCTGACAAGGCATCGAGCAATGCGGCATGCATGGCACGCTCTTTTTGTTGCAAGCGCCAGCGGCGTGCTTGGTGAGGCAGTTCAAAAAGCGCCGTCATGGCCCGCCATGCCAAGTGCAGCATGACAAACAACACCACGAGCACCAGCAATACCAAATTAAGCGACAGGTCGACACGGTAAGGCGACCAAAACACAGTCACGGTGCTTTGGTTACCGCCGGCCAACAAAGCAGACGCGACGGCCACGCCGAACAGTGCCACAAACCACAAAGCGGCCTTCATATCAGCGCCCCGCTGCAGCTGTGGTGAGGGCCGCGATGGTGTCGTCCACACGCGGAATCTCGATTTGCTTGGACTGCGCCAGCACCTCACGCGCCAGCGCCAAAGTGGTTTGGCCTTGGCGAGTTTGCATGTCAAAGTAATGGGCCAAATCGTCGTTGGCTTGCTTCATGTCGGACTGCACCACATCAAAGTGACGGGCCAACAAACCCAAGCGGGCATTGAGCAAACGCAGCTTGAGGTTCTCGCGCACAAAGTAGCTTTGGTCAGGCGCGAGCATGCTGGCCTCGGGCTTGTCGATGCGGCTCACACGAATCAGGTGTTGTGCATCGTCCCAAATGTCAGACAACACCTTCTCCCACCAGCTCATGCTGATGGCTTTGGCCCAGCTCGTAGCGGGCACGGCTTGCACTGGTTTTTCTTTGTTCACCACGCCAACCGCGTTGAGCAACGGCAAGGTGTCGACCACGCGCACCAGTTCATCGAGCTTGAAAAGCAAAGCAGGTGTGTCGGCCACCGAGGTAGCCTTGATGCGTTCGATGTCTCGGGTCACAGCACGCAGCACAGGCGCGAGGCGCGGCTGCGCCACTTTGGTCAAACGTTGCTCTGCCGAATTAAGCGCAGCCAATAAAGGCTGAACGCTGCCGGTGAGCTGGGCTTGTTGTTGCGCCAAGCGAATGGCCGATTCGATATCCACCACCAAGTTTTCATCACGGGAGCGCGAGAGGCTTTGCATCAGCTCTTCGAGTTGGCTGCGTTGCAGGGACACTTCGCTGAGCTTGGCATCGGTCACCGCCAAACGGGCTGCGGTTTCGCGGGCCAGTTCTTCTGCTTGTTTGGAGGTGACACGCGCTTCCAAGGCTTGGCTGCCAGTGTCTGCGCTTTGGCGTGCCAATTGTTCTTGAATGCCCGAGAGCTTGGCCCACATCAGGCCCGAGCCCACAGCGCCCACCACGGCCAAAGCGCCGATGCTGCGCGTGAGCCACTGGCTGGTGTTCGTGCTGGTGTCGCTGAACTCACTCGCGTTGGCAAGCGGTTCAGTGGTGTGACCCAAAGGCGGGAGGTTGTGGGTGTCGTCGTGCTCTGGCTTCATGCCAACGATTCTAATGAGACTAAGACGTCTGTTAGTGACGGCTTAGACATATGAATCTCGCCCAAACCCAAGCCCTGCGCCGTTTGGGCGATGCGTGGATGGGTGGCGATGCAACGGGCTTTGGCCCAGCTTTGCGTGGGCAAGATGTGCTCAAGGTTTTGAATGGCTTGCGAGCTGCTGAAACACCACACACTGCCGTTGACCGCGGCTTCGCAAGCTTGGGTTTTTTGCTCAGCCGACCACACGGGAGCGCGGCGCTCATAAGCCACCACAAACTGGGCCAATACGCCTGCAGCTTGCAACTGCTGGGCCAGCCAATCGCGGCCAGTGCCGACTTGCGCGGTGCTTGACGATGCGATAGACGGGGCGTCACTCACCATGGCCAGACCACCATTCACGTCATGACCACGCACGATGAGCACGGGCTTGCCAGCTTGCACCTGCGTTGACACGCGCTGCCACAAAGCCTCTGAATCAAACTGCGCGGCATCTGCGGCAGGGCTATCAATGCAGGCCTCGGGCACACCCGCTTGCAGCAAGGCTTTGTGAGTACCGGGGCCAGTGGCCCAGCAGCGCGGGCAGTTGGTCCACATAGTGGCAGCCGGCTGACGTTCAAAAAAATAGCGCACGGCTTGTGCGCTGACAAACATCACGGCTTGAAAGTTAGACCACTGAGCCCACGCTTGCACCACAGGCTGGGTATGCGTGGCAGGACCAACGTCAATCAAAGGTAGCGCCAGCGTTTGATGGCCAGCAGCTTGCAAAGCATCCACCCACGCTTGCGCATCGCCTGCGGGTCGGGTGATGACAACGCGCATGACGGGCCGCGCGGCTTAGTGCGCGCCTTGGGCGCGCAACTGGGCAGCCACCGATTCGCCCAGCAAGTTGGCGGCGTCGCGCGAAGCGGGGTCAGCCGCATTCAAGGCTTGCTTCACTTCAGCACGCAGCAACACGGGTGCACCCGATGGGTCGCCCCAAGCAGCTTGCAGGTGCAGCACGCCGTCAGTCAACGTGGCGTGTGCGGCCAAAGGCATGGAGCAGCTGCCGCCCATGGCGCGGCTCACGGCACGCTCGGCGGTCACGGTCAGCCATGTGGCGGCGTCGGCGAGCGGGGCCAAGGCTTGGGCCACATCGGCGCGGTTGCTGCGCACTTCGATGCCTAACGCGCCCTGCCCTGCGGCGGGCAACATTTCGGTGGTTTCAAAAATGTGGCGAATACGCTCGCCCAAGCCCAAACGCTTGAGGCCCGCAGCCGCCAACACAATGCCGTCGTACTGACCTTCGTCGAGCTTGCGCAAACGGGTGTCGAGGTTGCCGCGCAAGGGCTCAATCTTCAAATCGGGGCGCAAAGCGCGCAGCAGCACGGTGCGGCGCAGGCTGGATGTGCCCACCACCGCGCCTTGCGGCAAATCGTTGAGGTGCGCGTATTTGGACGACACCCACGCATCACGCGGGTCTTCACGTGTCATCACGCAGGCGAGCTTAAAGCCTTCAGGCAAATCCATGGGCACGTCTTTGAGCGAATGCACGGCCAAGTTGGCTCGGCCTTCTTCAAGGGCCACTTCGAGTTCTTTCACAAACAGGCCTTTACCGCCCACTTTGCTGAGACTGCGGTCCAAGATTTGGTCACCCTGCGTGGTCATGCCCAGCAAAGCCACGCTGTGGCCTTGGGCCTGCAGCAAGGCTTGCACGTGCTCGGCTTGCCACATGGCCAAGCGGCTTTCGCGGGTGGCGATGGTCAAGGAAACGGGGGATGTGGAGGCAGTGGACAAAACAAAACTCGCTTTTTCAGGGCCACGAGGGGCGTGGCGAAATCAATTGCGACAAATGTTAGCAGGCGAGCCTTGGCGTTTGGTTTGCACAAAGCACGCGCCGCCAAGACGAAAGCAAAACGTCGTGGCGGGAAGCCGTCGCCAGCCCGATAAAATCTGACATATATGACAAACCAACTCGACAAAAAATCCCAAGCGTGGTCCGCCCTGTTTTCTGAACCCATGAGCGAGTTGGTCAAGCGCTACACCGCCAGCGTGTTCTTTGACAAGCGTTTGTGGCAAGCCGACATCGCGGGCAGCTTGGCCCACGCCGAGATGCTGGGCCACCAAGGCATCATCGGCAAAGACGACCAAGCCGCCATTGAAAAAGGCATGGCGCAAATTTGGTCTGAAATTGAATCGGGCCAGTTCGAGTGGAAGCTCGACCTCGAAGACGTGCACCTCAACATTGAAGCGCGTCTCACCCAACTGGTAGGCGATGCGGGCAAGCGCCTGCACACCGGACGCAGCCGCAACGACCAAGTGGCCACTGATGTGCGCCTGTGGTTGCGCAGCGAGATGGATCTGATCATCGATTTGTTGGTCGATTTGCAAAAGTCACTCGTGGAAGTGGCCGAGAAAAACGTCGAGGTCATCTTGCCCGGCTTCACGCACTTGCAAGTGGCCCAGCCCGTGAGCTTTGCGCACCATCTATTGGCTTATGTGGAAATGTTTGCCCGCGACGCCGAACGCATGAGCGACGTGCGCCGCCGCACCAACCGCCTGCCTTTGGGCAGCGCCGCTTTGGCAGGCACCACCTACCCGCTAGACCGCGAACGCGTAGCCCGCACACTGTGCATGGTCGATGAACACGGCAACGCACAAGTCTGCCAAAACAGCTTGGACGGCGTGAGCGACCGCGACTTCGCGATTGAGTTCACCGCCGCAGCCAGCCTGTGCATGGTGCACATCAGCCGCATGTCGGAAGAGTTGATTTTGTGGATGAGCCAAAACTTCGGCTTCATCAAAATTGCCGACCGCTTCACCACCGGCAGCTCCATCATGCCGCAGAAGAAAAACCCAGATGTGCCCGAACTCGCACGCGGTAAAACTGGTCGTGTGGTCGGCCACTTGATGGGCCTCATCACTTTGATGAAAGGCCAACCCCTGGCCTACAACAAAGACAACCAAGAAGACAAAGAGCCG
>CANGOY010000143.1 GCA_947455585.1 Comamonadaceae bacterium | reverse complement strand
CCACATCTGAGATGGCGCCCATGGTGCAAAAGTGCGTGCGCTGGCTGATAACGCCCAGCAGCAAACCGCCTAAAAAAAAGGCCCCAAGGACCTCTTTGGTGAGCGTGGCGAGCTCGGTCACTTCAGCTTCGCCAAACGTTCGGTGGCAGCCGAAGCGGCCTCGGTATGTGGGTAATTTTTCACCACATCAGCCAAGGTTTTGCGGGCCGCCTTGAGGTCTTTCAACTCCAGCTGGCAGTTGGCGACGGACAACATCGAGTCAGCAGCACGCATGTGGTTGGGTGCTTTGCTGAGCAGCGTGTTGAAGTTTTTTATGGCGTTGTTGTAGTCGCGGTTGGCGTACTGGGCGTTGCCTAGCCAAAACAGCGAGGGCACCACGTAGCCGCTCTTGGGATTGCGGCGAATGAATTCGTTGAATGCACCACCGGCAGAGCCAAACTCGCCCTTGCGGAAGATGGCCAAGGCGTCTTCGTAGGCTTTGGTTTCTGCGGGGTCAGCCACAAACTCCACGCCGTCAACCTTGACCTTGGTAGGTTCAAACTTCTTCAAGCGGTCGTCCACGCCTTGGGATAACTCTTGTTGGCGACGCAGCTCTTGCGTCAACTCTTCTTTTTCACCACGCAGGCGAGCAGTCTCTTCGCGCAAAGCTTCGAACTGGTTTTGCTGTTCGAGCAGACTGCGTTGGAAGTTTTGAATTTCTTCGCCTTGGCGCTCGACGCGCTCACGCAAATCCAAAATCGCGCGGCGGGCTTCTGTGTCTTCAAACAAGGCAGCATTGGCACCCATGCTCAAAAACACACCTGCGGCCAAGGCCACAGCGCGGAGAGAAAAAGAAGGGTTCAGTTTCATTGGTAGTTCAGTGCAGCGCGGCGGTTTTGTGAATAGGCAGATTCGTCAGAGCCTTGGGCCACTGGCTTTTCTTTGCCAAAGCTCACCGATTCCATTTGGTTTTCAGGCACGCCCAAGGCGCTCAAAGCGCGGCGCACGGCGTCAGAACGCTTTTGGCCCAAAGCCAAGTTGTATTCGCTGCCACCGCGCTCGTCGGTGTGGCCTTCGAGGTTGACACGGCGGTTACGGTCTGCACGCAAATAGCGTGAGTGGGCTTCGAGCACGCTTTGGTATTCGCCCTTGACGCTGTAGCTGTCGAGGTCAAAGTAAATGATGTGGTCCACGCCCACGGGGCCAGTCTTGATGCCTTGCATGGCACCGAGGTTGCGCGAGTTCAAACCATTGACACCGTTTTGGCCATTGGTGGCGCCGCCCGAGCGGTCGTCCACTTGCACATCGTCCAGCTTGACGCCAGAGGCGCAGCCAGACAACACGGCAGCAATAGAAACCAATAAAAGAAGTTTTTTCATAAGGTGCGATTCAAAAAAGAAGAGAAAGAATTAAGGCAAAGCTTTGCTGAACGGGCCCCAGTTGGGCTCACGCAAGTCACCACCTTTACCAGACAACTGAGCTTTGATGCGGCCATCCAAGGTGGTGGTCATCAAGGCTTCGCGGCCATCTTGGATGGTGGCGTAAACAATCAGGCGGCTGTTGGGCGCAAAGCTGGGGCGCTCGTCACGGTTGCTGTCAGTGATGGCAGCCACGTTGCCACTGCCAATGTCCATCACATGCAGCTTGAATGCGCCGCCAATGCGAGAGATGTAGGTCAACCAACGGCCATCGGGGCTGATAGCAGGAGAAATGTTGTACGTGCCGTTGAAGGTCACGCGGTTGGCGGGGCCGCCAGAAGCAGGCATGCGATAAATCTGGGGAGCGCCGCCTCGGTCGCTCACAAAATAGATGGCTGAGCCATCGGGCGAGAACACGGGTTCGGTGTCAATGCCTGCCGATTGGGTCAAACGACGCGGTTCGCCGCCATTGGCGTCAATCACAAACAGCTGTGAGCCGCCATCGCGGCTGAGCGTCACGGCTAGGCTGCGGCCATCGGGCGCCCAGCTGGGCGCGCTGTTGGAGCCTCGGAAATTGGCAATCACGCGGCGTTTACCTGTGGACACGTCGTGCACGTACACCACGGGCTTGCGCGATTCAAACGACACATAGGCCAGCTGACCGCCTGTGGGCGACCAGCTGGGCGAAATGATGGGCTCTGGGCTGGCCAAGGCAGACTGGGCGTTTTCGCCGTCAGAGTCAGCCACCCACAGGTTGTAACGGGCGCCCGCCTTGGTGACATAAGCAATGCGTGTGGAGAACACGCCTTTGTCGCCGGTGAGTTTTTCATACACAAAGTCGGCAATGCGGTGCGAGGCCAAGCGCAAATCGCCCGTGACCACGGTGTAACTCATGGCGCCGAGGTCTTGCCCGCGCACCACATCCCACAAGCGCACGCGCACGTCATAACGGCCATCAGCCATACGACTGATGCTGCCTGTCAACAAGGCATCGGCGCCCTTTTGGCGCATTGCGCTGATGTCTGGGCGCTGGGTCTCGTC
Organism: Comamonadaceae bacterium; assembly: GCA_947455585.1. GTDB lineage: Bacteria > Pseudomonadota > Gammaproteobacteria > Burkholderiales > Burkholderiaceae_C > Limnohabitans. The sequence continues at coordinate 3,117 of CANGOY010000143.1, read as the reverse complement.
GGTCACCACGCCAGCAGTGACGCCACGGAACTGGCCACTGCGCTCAAGGTCGGCCTGCACGATGGTTGAAATCTTTTGAGGCGAAGCCTCTTCACCGCGCAAGGGGGCAAAGGCGATGGGCACTTGGGTCAAACCCACACCCGAGACTTCCACACGGAACTGCGCCCACGTTGGCAGAGCCAACAAGCCGGCGGTCAAAAGCCCAAGTGAAAAGCGCAGAAGGTGACGTGTCATAGTGAGATGGGTAGCCAAACGAATGCGGTGATTTTAGGGGCGAACGAGTGGCGATAATGCTCTGTATTGCCTTTCTTGCCACTCTCAAAATTTATGACCACCACCGTCGAACCCACCCCGTCTGACTCTTTGTATCAAAGGCTCAAACGCGTGGCCCCTTGGTTTGCAGGCCACCCTGGTGCGCTGGTGCTGGGTATTGTGGGTATTTTTGTGGGTGCGGCCACCGAACCAGCCATCCCCGCGCTGATGAAGCCCCTGCTCGACAGCGGCTTTGACCGTGGCACGCTGGAGCTGTGGAAAATTCCCGTGGTCTTGCTGCTGTTGTTTGGCATCCGTGGCTTTGCGGGCTTTGTGGCAGCTTATTGCTTGGCCCGTGTGACCAACTATTCGATGGAGCTGCTGCGCCAACGTCTGTTTGAAAAGCTCTTGCGTGCAGACCCCCAGCTGTTTGCCACCAAACACACCAGCGGCTTGACCAACACCATGGTGTACGAAGTGAACAACGGCGCCAACTTGCTGGTGACCACCATGCTGGCGTTTGCCAAAGACTTGGTCACCCTGCTGGCGCTGTTGGGCTATTTGCTGATGCTGAACTGGAAGCTCACCCTGATTGTGTTTGCCATCTTCCCGCCCATCGCTTGGGTGGTGAAAAACCTGTCACGCCGCCTCGACCATGTGACCCGCGCCAGCCAAGACGCCACGGACGAGCTGGCCTATGTGGTGGAAGAAAACGTGCTGGCTTACCGCATGGTGCGCTTGCACAACGCGCAAAGCAGCCAAGCGCATAAGTTTTCGGGGTCTAACCAAAAGTTGCGCACGCTTTCGCTCAAAGCCGTCATTGCCAACTCAGTGATGACCCCGCTCATCCAAATGTTTGCCGCCTTGGCCTTGTCGGCCGTCATCATGGTGGCGCTGTACCAAAGTACGGGCGATGGCGCGGCCCAAGGCGTGACGGTGGGCAGTTTTGCGGCCTTCATCACCGGTATGTTGATGCTGATTTCGCCCATCAAACACTTGTCTGAAGTGGCGGGCACGCTCACACGTGGTGTCACCTCGTTAGAGCGCGGGCTGAATTTGCTTGACCTCGCCCCAGACGAAACCCAAGGCACACACACCAGCGCACATGCACAAGGCGAAATTTGCTTTGACCACGTCACGCTGCAATACCCATCGGCAACATCGCCAGCCCTCAATGGCGTGAGCCTGACCATCCACCCCGGCCAAACCGTGGCCTTGGTTGGCCCCTCGGGCTCTGGCAAAACCACCCTGGCCAACTTGCTGCCGCGCTTTTTGGACCCCACCACGGGCCAAGTCCGCTTAGACGGCGTGCCACTCAAAGACTGGTCACTGGCCAGCCTGCGCAGCCAAGTGGCCTATGTGAGCCAAGACGTGGTGATGTTCAACGACACGGTGGCGCAAAACATCGCCTTGGGCGAAGCCGTGGACACCGCCCGCGTCTGGAGCGCCTTAGAAGCCGCCAACTTGGGCGACTTTGTGCGCAGCCTGCCCCATCAAGAAAACACGCTGGTCGGCCACAACGCCACCCAGCTCTCAGGCGGTCAACGCCAACGCTTGGCCATCGCCCGTGCCATCTATAAAGACGCGCCCATCCTCATCTTGGACGAAGCCACTTCGGCCTTGGATACCACCTCTGAGCAAGCGGTTAAAGACGCGCTGAATGTGTTGATGCAAGGCCGGACCTCGCTCGTCATCGCACACCGTTTGTCCACCATTGAGCACGCTGACCTGATTGTGGTCATGCAAGCGGGGGGCATTGTGGAAACCGGCACACACAGCCAGCTCATGGCCCAAAACGGCGCCTATGCCGCGCTGTACAAAGTGGCTGCGCAAAGCACCGACAACCATTTTTCTGACTCACAAAGCATCTGAACACCCTATGAGCCAAGCATCCATCAGCGGTTTCACCTTTATTCGCAACGGCGTGGAGCTGGGCTTCCCGTTTGAAGCCTCCATTCGCTCGCTCCTGCCTTTGGTGGACGAGTTTGTGGTCGTGGTCGGCAAAAGCAACGACGACACCTTGGCGCGCATCCATGCCATTGGCTCACCCAAAATTCGCGTGATTGAAACCATCTGGAACGAACGCATGGCCGACCGTGGCTTTGTGTATGCCCAGCAAAAAATGATGGCGCAATACGCCTGCACAGGCGACTGGGCTTTTTACCTTGAAGGCGACGAAGTGGTGCACGAAGCTGAGCTGGCCAACATTCGCGCCAGCGTGGACAAGCACCACGCCAACCCCGCCGTTGAAGCGTTTGTGTTTGACTACTTTCACTTTTACGGCACGCCTGACTTCGTGGCCAACAGTCCTGCGTGGTACCGCCGCGAATGCCGCCTGATTCGCAACACCATTCGCTCGTATGCGCCCGATGGTCAGTACTGGCTCATCACAGCTGACCACAAAAAAGGCCGCAACCCACAAGCGGCTTTGGCCAATGCACACATCTACCACTACGGCTGGGTGCGCAGCAACGAGGCGATGCAAAAGAAGCTCGACCAAGTGAGCAAGTTTTGGTCACACGGCGCACCCACCATTCGCTACAGCCAGTTTGACGCGCAGGTGTTGCAACCGTTCACGGGCACGCATCCCGAGTTGGTCAAGCCTTGGCTGGAAAGCTCGGCCGAAAAGAGCTTCACGATTGACCCCGATTACAAGCTGACCAAGCGTGAGAAGCGTCACCGTTGGTTGATGAAGCTTGAGAAGGCGTTTGGGCTGGACTTCAGTCGCAAGCATTTCAAACTCGTTGCTTGAGTTTCTGTTTTTGAGTCACTTCTCTTGCTCGCCCACGCCACGGCCAGCACCTGACACGGCTTAACGTCCCTGCGGGCCGTGATGGCGCCGTATCAGCCACTGACCGCGACGTG
>CANGOY010000142.1 GCA_947455585.1 Comamonadaceae bacterium | reverse complement strand
GTGAAAGAAGTGGCTGGCTACATCACCCCTGTGCCGGGTGGGGTTGGGCCGATGACCATCACAATGTTGCTGGTCAACACCTTGGAATCGGCGCAACGGGCCTTATCTGAGAAGCACTGAGTTTTTTCTTCGCTCGCTTTGCCAAGTGGCGCGGCCAGCACTTGCTGCGCTCCTCGCAAGCGAATGTCGCGGCATCAAGCGCTGACCGCGCCACTTGGCAATGGTGCTGGGTACACCGACAAGGTTTAGGTCGAGGTTCATCTTTTAGTGGGACTAATTTTTCTTATGACACACGCCATCAATCCGCTTCTCGATTTCTCAAACCACCCGCTGTTTGACGCCATCAAGCCCGAGCACATCGCACCAGCACTTGACAAACTGTTGCCTGCGGCCGATGCGGCATTGGAAAAAGTCACAGCAGCGGACTTCCCTGCCGAGTGGAAAGCGATTGCGTCGGTGCTGGATGTCGCCACCGAAAAACTCAGCCGCGCTTGGGGTGCGGTGAGCCACTTGCACTCTGTGGCCGACACGCCTGAGCTGCGCGCTGCGTATACAGAAGCGTTGCCACGCGTGACCGAGTTCTACACACGCCTAGGCGCAGACGAACGCTTGTATGCCAAGTACAAAGCCATTGATGTGGCGAGCTTGAATGCCGAGCAAAAACACGCCCACACCTTGGCCATGCGCAACTTTGTGTTGTCTGGTGCTGAGCTGGTGGGTGCTGCCAAGGAACGCTTTGCTGCCATCCAAGAACGCCAAGCTGAGGTGAGCCAAAAATTCAGCGAGAACGTGCTGGACGCGACCGACCAATGGTCAGCCATCGTCACCGCCGAAGAGTTGGCGGGTGTGCCGGACGACGTGTTGCAAACCACACGCACAGCTGCGGAGAAGGATGGTGTCGCAGGGCACAAGCTGAATTTAAAAATGCCGTGCTACCTGCCCATCATGCAGTTTGCCCACAGTTCGGCCCTGCGTGAAAAGCTTTACCGCGCTTATGCCACGCGTGCCTCTGACCAATCGGAAGCGGTGCAAAACGGCAAAGCCGAACAAGACAACACACCGTGGGTGAAAGAAATTTTGGCCTTGCGCCAAGAAGAAGCTCAGCTCTTGGGCTATGCCAACTACGCCGAGGTGTCGTTGGCTGCCAAGATGGCGCAGTCACCCGCCGAGGTGATGGCCTTCTTGCGCGACCTCGCCAAACGTGCCCGCCCCTATGCCGAAAAAGACGTGGCCGAGATGCGCGCCTTCGCTGCCGAACACTTGAGCTTGCAAGACCCACAACCGTGGGACTGGCCGTACATCGGCGAGAAGCTCAAAGAAGCGCGCTACGTCTTCAGCGAGCAAGAAGTCAAAACGTACTTCACTGCGCCTAAGGTGTTGGCAGGTTTGTTCAAAATTGTGGAGACCTTGTTTGAGGTGAGCATTCGCCGCGACGACGCGCCGGTGTGGCACCCAGCGGTGGAGTTTTATCGCATCGAACGCGCGGGACAACTGGTGGGTCAGTTCTACCTAGACCCAGGCGCTCGCGCAGGCAAACGCGGCGGCGCGTGGATGGACGATGTGCGCGCCCGCTGGTTGCGCCCAGACACAGACGCACTGCAAACGCCCGTGGCACACCTCGTGTGCAACTTCGCCGAAGCCGTGGGCGGTAAACCACCACTGCTCACGCACGACGACGTGATCACCCTCTTCCACGAATGCGGCCACGGCTTGCACCACATGCTCACGCAAGTGAACGAGCGTGACGTGTCGGGCATCAGCGGTGTGGAATGGGATGCTGTCGAGTTGCCCAGCCAGTTCATGGAAAACTTCTGCTGGGAGTGGCCCGTGTTGCGCCACATGACGGCGCATGTGGACACAGGCGAGCCTTTGCCACGCGCACTGTTCGACAAAATGCTGGCCGCCAAAAACTTCCAAAGCGGTTTGCAAACGCTGCGCCAAATTGAGTTCTCGCTGGTCGACATGCTGCTGCATTCCGACGGCGACAAAGCGCAAGACTTCATGCAAGTGCTGCGCGATGTGCGCGCCGAAGTGGCCGTGCTGCAAAGCCCTGCATGGGGCCGCACGCTGCACACCTTCAGCCACATCTTTGCAGGCGGCTATGCCGCGGGTTACTACAGCTACAAGTGGGCCGAAGTGTTGAGCGCTGATGCCTATGCTGCGTTTGAAGAAACCGCAGGCGCGGATGGTGAGCCTAGCCTTGAGACAGGCCGCCGCTACCGCGAAGCGATTCTGGAAGCGGGTGGCAGCCGCCCGGCCATGGCATCGTTCAAAGCCTTCCGTGGCCGTGAGCCCACGCTCGACGCGTTGCTGCGTCACCAAGGCATGGCCTAAGCACCATGCACGCCGCTGAGCTGTCAGCCTTGCTGATGTTGCTGACGGCAACCAGCTTCACACCGGGCCCCAACACCACGCTCTCCACCGCATTGGCGGCCAACCGAGGGCTGCGGCATGCCTTGCCGTTTGTGGTGTCTGTCCCCGTGGGTTGGGGCTTGATGCTCAGCCTGTGCGCGGCAGGCGTGGGGGCATTGATCGAGGCGAAACCAGCGTTGCGAACCTCCATCCAAGTGGTGGGCGTGACTTATTTGCTGTGGCTGGCGTTCAAATTGGCACGGGCAGCTGCCCCCTCCAGCGCCAATGCTGAACGGCTGAATGTCACGTTCTTGCAAGGCGTGATGCTGCAGTTCGTCAACATCAAAGCGTGGATGCTGGCCTTGACCCTCGTCTCGGGCTGGCTCGCCGGTCGCGAAGACATGTGGCAACGCTTGAGCCTGCTCTTGCCCGCCATGGTTGCCTTTGGTTTTGCCAGCAACTTGACCTACGCCCTCATCGGCTCGCTGCTACGTACTTGGCTCAACGGCCCCAACCACACCGGCCTGCGCAGGCGTTGGTTCAACCGTGGCATGGCGGCCATCTTGGTGGCTACCGCCGCTTGGATGGCGACGTTTTAACGCACACCTGGCGCAGGAAAGGCGGCAACACCGCGTGCTAAAGTCCTTGCGTTATTGGCTACAGGCGCTTACCTTTTTTATGTCTCACCTCCACGAACCGACGCACTTGCCCGTTGAGATCCACGATCCAGCCGCGCAAGACGAAGTCACCGTTATCCCCCTCAAGATTGAAGACTGGCTCACCGTCATCGTGATGGGCTTGTTGGCCCTCATCACGTTTGCCAACGTGTTGGTGCGCTACTTCAGCGACCAGTCGTTTGCGTGGACCGAAGAGTTCTCGGTGTTCTTGATGATTGTGTTGTCGCTGGTGGCAGGCTCTGCGTCTGTGGCGCGCAACCGCCAAATTCGCATCGAATACTTTGCCGACAGCGGCTCGCCCGAACGCCAACGCGCCCTCGCCCGCTTTGGCGCCATCATGGTGTTTGTGTTGTTCGCGCTCATTGCGGTGCTCAGCTCACGCGTGGTGTGGGACGACATTCGCTTTGAAGAAACCTCTCCCGGCATTGGCATTCCACAGTGGTGGTACACCATTTGGCTACCCATCATGTCGGTGGCCATTGCGGGTCGTGCCTTGGGCTTGTTCATCCGTCGGGGGCGTCGCGCATGATCCCCACGCTTCTCTTTGTGGCCTTCATCGTCATGATGTTGGCGGGCGTGCCCATTGGTGCGTCACTCGGCTTGGCGGGTGCAGCTTGCATCGCCTTGGCCAACTCGGATGCGCAGTGGTTTGGTTTGCTGGCTGTGCCGCAAAACTTCTACGCGGGCTTGGGCAAGTACCCCTTGCTGGCCATTCCGATGTTTGTGTTGGTCGGCTCTATTTTTGACCGCTCAGGCGTGGCGTTGCGTTTGGTGAACTTTGCCGTGGCCATCGTCGGTCGCGGCCCTGGCATGCTGCCATTGGTCGCCATCATGGTGGCCATGTTCTTGGGCGGTATTTCGGGCTCTGGCCCAGCCAACGCAGCGGCTGTGGGCGCGGTGATGATTTCGGCCATGTCACGCGCGGGCTATCCACCCGCGTTCTCCGCCAGTGTGGTGGGCGCTGCGGCAGCCACTGACATTTTGATTCCGCCATCTGTGGCCTTCATCGTGTACTCGGTGTTGGTGCCCGGTGCCTCGGTGCCTGCGCTGTTTGCAGCGGGCATGATTCCGGGTGTGTTGGCGGGCTTGGCCCTCATCGTGCCTGCGGTGTGGATGGCACGTAAACACAAAATGGGTGCCCTCGAAGCCAGCTTGCCACGCCCTGCGTTTTGGCAAAGTTTGCGCGAAGCCACATGGGGCTTGGCCGCACCGATTTTGATTTTGGGTGGCATGCGCGCGGGTTGGTTCACGCCCACCGAAGCTGCGGTGGTGGCGGTGTTCTACGGTCTGTTCGTGGGCATGGTGATTCACCGCACCATCAAGGTCAAAGACTTGTTCGTCATCTTGCAAGAGTCGGGTGAGTTGTCGGCCATCATTTTGTTGGTGGTGTCGCTCGCAGGCATTTTCGCGTTCTCGCTCTCCACGCTGGGTGTGATTGACCCCATCACCAACGCCATCGTCAACTCAGGTTTGGGCGAGTACGGTGTGTTGGCGCTGTTGATTTTGATGCTCATCACCGTGGGCATGTTCCTCGATGGCGTGTCCATCTTCTTGATCTTTGTGCCTCTGTTGTGGCCCATCGTGCAGTTCTACAAATGGGACCCTGTGTGGTTTGGCGTCATCCTGACGCTCAAGGTCGCGCTGGGTCAGTTCACGCCACCGTTGGCGGTGAACTTGATGGTGTCTAGCCGCATCGCCGGTGTGCGCATGGAAGAAACCGTGCCTTGGGTGGGCTGGATGTTGTTTGGTATGTTCTTGGTGATGGTGGCTGTCATCGCTTGGCCTGAGTTGGCTTTGTGGTTGCCGCGTTACATGGGCTACTGAAAACAGGCCCTACATTTTTGAGTTCGTTTTAATAAGGAGATAGAGACATGAAACTTCGCAGAACCCTTTTGAGCTTGGTGGCCGCTGCCGCCGTGATGGGCACATTCGCAGGCACAGCCTCGGCCCAACAACAGCCCTACAAAGCGGAATACCGCATGTCGCTGGTGCTCAACGTGCCCACCCCTTGGGGTCAAGCGGGCAAGCTCTGGGCCGACATGGTGAAAGAGCGTACCCAAGGCCGCATCAACATCAAGATGTACCCCGGCGTGTCGTTGATTCAAGGCGACCAAACACGCGAGTTCAGCGCCTTGCGCCAAGGCGTGATTGACATGGCCGTGGGCTCGACCATCAACTGGTCACCCCAAGTGAAAGAACTCAACTTGTTCTCGCTGCCCTTTTTGATGCCCGACTACGCCGCCGTGGACGCGCTGACCCAAGGCCAAGTGGGCAAGCACATTTTCAAAACGCTAGAAAAATCTGGTGTCGTGCCTTTGGCATGGGGCGAGAACGGCTACCGTGAACTCACCAACTCCAAGCGCGCCGTCAAGTCGCCTGAAGATTTGAAGGGCATGAAGATTCGCATCGTCGGCTCACCCATCTTCTCAGACATGTTCAGCACCTTGGGCGCCAACCCCACACAACTGAGCTGGGCCGACGCACAACCCGCGCTCACCAGCGGCGCCGTGGACGGCCAAGAAAACCCCTTGTTCTTGTTCAACC
>CANGOY010000141.1 GCA_947455585.1 Comamonadaceae bacterium | reverse complement strand
TGCGTTGGGTGCACGTCATCACCGCCATCGCGTGGATTGGCTCCTCGTTCTACTTTGTCTTCTTAGACAACAACCTCATCAAACCCAACTCACCTGACCTGCTGGAAAAAGGCGTGGACGGTGCGATGTGGGCGGTGCACGGCGGCGGTTTTTATAACCCGCAAAAGTACATGGTGGCGCCTAAGAAAATTCACACCAAGCTGCACTGGTTCTATTGGGAAAGCTACTCCACATGGCTCACAGGCTTTGGCTTGTTCACCGTGCTGTATTTGTGGAATGCGGGCACGTTTTTGATTGACAAGTCACTGATGGACTGGTCGCCTGCAGCGGCCATCACGGCAGCACTCAGCTTCTTGATGGCCTTTTGGTTGATTTACGACGCGGTGTGCCGCGTGTTTGGCTTCCGTGAAAACGGCGAGCGCATTGTGGCTCTCAGCATGATTGTGGTGGTGGCATTTGCGGCTTGGTTGTCCTGCCAGTTGTTTGCAGGGCGCGCGGCGTTCTTGCTGGTGGGCGCGATGATTGCCACCTCCATGAGCGCCAACGTGTTTTTCTGGATTATTCCAGGCCAACGCAAGGTGGTAGCCGCCATGACATCTGGCGTGGCGATGGACCCCAAAGAACTCGCCACACACGGCAAGCGCGGCAAGCAACGCAGCGTGCACAACACCTACTTCACGCTGCCCGTCATCTTTGCGATGCTGAGCAACCACTACAGCTTCCTCTACACCTACGAAAACAACTGGGTCATCTTGGTGATGATGATGTTGGCTGGCGCTTTGATTCGTCAGTTCTTTGTGCAACGCCACGGCTACCACTTGGGCCGCGCCAAGAACCCACTGCCGTTTGCCATTGCAGGTGTGGTGTTGTTGCTCGGCGTCATTGTGTGGATGCGTCCCGCGCCTTCTGCAACTGCGGCTGTGAGTGATGCGCCTGTGACGTTTGCAGAAGTGAATGCCATCTTCGTGCAACGCTGCCAAAGCTGCCACGGCGAACACGTGCAAATGAAAAACGTGCGTTTTGACACCGCCGAAGGCATCAAGCAACACGCCTTGGGCATTTACCAACAAGCGGTGGTGACCAAACAAATGCCGATGAACAATGCCACGGGCATCACCGAGGCAGAGCGCGGGACCATCAAGCGTTGGTATGAGGCTGGAGCTGCGCTGAGATAATCAGTGCCTATGACATTGCGCCTGACGCTGGCAGTTGCCAGCACTCTATTTTTTGTTACTGCTCAAGCGGGTGAAGTGACGGTGGCGGTGGCCGCCAACTTCACCGCCCCTATGCAAAAAATCGCCCAAGCGTTTGAGCAAGACACGGGGCATAAAGCGCAGCTGGCCTTTGGCGCAACGGGCAAGTTCTACGCACAAATCAAAAACGGTGCGCCCTTTGCGGTGCTGCTTGCGGCTGATGACGAAACTCCCGCACGTTTAGAAAAAGAAGGTCTCGCCATTGCAGGCACGCGTTTTACCTATGCCACGGGTCGCTTGGCTTTGTGGAGCAAGCAGCCCAATTTGGCAGACGACAAAGGTGAGGTGCTGCGCAGCAAAAGTTTTGAAAAACTAGGCATCAACAAAATTGCTATTGCTGACCCCAAGCTCGCCCCTTACGGTGCAGCGGCGATGGAAGTGATTCACAAAATGGGCGTGCAAGCCAACGTTTTGCCGAGGCTCGTGCAAGGTGAAAGCATTGGCCAGGCCTACCAATTCGTCAGTACCGAAAACGCACAACTCGGCTTTGTGGCTCTGTCGCAAATCTCAGTTGACGGTCGCATTACCCAAGGTTCAGCATGGGTCGTGCCGCAAAACTTGCACACACCATTGAAGCAAGATGCGGTGCTACTCAACGCAGGCAAAGACAACGCAGCCGCACACGCGCTTCTGAAATACCTGCAAGGCGACACTGCCAAAGCCATCATCACCCGCTACGGCTACGCCCTGTAAAGTGTGGGCATGAATTTAAGCGCCGAAGATTTCCAAGCCATTGCGTTGACGCTGCAACTCGCCAGCGTCACCACGGTGTTGCTGCTGTTGCTGGCCACGCCTGTGGCGTGGTGGCTAGCGCACACGCAGTCGGCTTGGCGTGCGCCTGTGGCCTCGCTTGTCGCGCTGCCTTTGGTGTTGCCGCCTACGGTATTGGGTTTTTATTTGTTGGTGGCGCTTGGGCCCAATGGCTCGATCGGCCAGTTCACGCAATGGGCGGGCTGGGGCACTTTGGCCTTTAGCTTTTGGGGCTTGGTGTTGGGCTCTATCGTGTACTCGTTGCCGTTTGCCGTGCAGCCGCTGGTCAATGCGTTTGAAGCGATGGGCCCGCGCCCGATGGAAGTGGCCGCCACCTTGCGAGCCAGCAAGTGGGATGCTTTCTTTACTGTGGCCGTGCCTTTGGCCAAACCCGGTTTTGTGATGGCCGCCATGCTGAGCTTTGCGCACACCGTGGGTGAGTTTGGTGTGGTGCTGATGATTGGCGGCAACATCCCCGACAAAACGCGCGTGGTGTCCACCCAAATTTACGGCCATGTGGAAGCGATGGCATATTCACAAGCGCATGGCTTGGCCGGTGTGATGTTGGTGTTTTCGTTTGTGGTGTTGTTGGGCCTGTCGTGGTTTAACCGTCGTACTACTCGTCATCAAAAGGTGGGCGCATGAACATCCACTTAAAGATAGACATTGCGCGTGCCGACTTTGATGTGTCGGTTGATGTGCAGCTGACCGCGCATGGCATCACCGTCATCTATGGCCCATCGGGCTGTGGCAAAACTACGTTGCTGCGTTGCGTTGCTGGGCTAGAACCCTCGGCGCGTGGCGTGGTGCAACTGGGCCACGAAGTTTGGCAGGACGATGGACTTCATGGCGGAAAGGGCGTGCGCCTGCCCACGCACCAACGCGCTTTGGGCTATGTGTTTCAAGAGGCATCGTTGTTTGACCACTTAGACGTGGCGGGCAACTTAGCCTATGGCCACCAACGTGCTGAAAAGCAGAGCCGCAACGCGATGAGCCAAGCCGTGGTGCAACAAGCCATCGAGCTACTGGGCATTGGCCACTTGCTCAAGCGCCGCAGCCACGAGTTGTCTGGCGGCGAGCGCCAACGCGTGGCCATTGCCCGTGCCTTGGTCACGCAGCCGCGCTTGTTGCTGCTGGACGAACCCTTGGCCGCGCTTGACCACGCACGCCGACAAGAAGTGCTGCCGTGGCTAGAAAAGCTGCGCGATGACTTGAACATTCCCATGCTCTACGTCACCCACGCGGTAGACGAAGTCGCCCGCTTGGCCGACACGCTGGTGGTGATGAACGAAGGCCGCGTGCAAGCCAATGGCCCTGTGGCCGAAGTGCTGACCCAAGCCAACCTACCCGTGGTGGTGGGCGAGGATGCGGGTGCGTTGCTGACCGGCATCGTGCTGAACATCGACACCCAATGGCATTTGGCCCAAGTGGGCTTTGCCGGTGGTGCGCTGTGGGTGCGCGACAGTGGCTTAGAGCTTGGTCAAACCGTGCGCCTGCGCGTGCTAGCCCGCGACGTGAGCGTGACCTTGCACGAAGCCACGCACACTAGCATTCAAAACCACGTGTCCTGCGTGGTGGATGCCATCACGCCTGAGGCTCACCCATCACAAATGCTGCTGCGTTTGCGCTGTGGCGACACCGTTCTGCTAGCGCGTGTCACGGCGCGTGGCGTGCATGAGCTGGGGCTGCAGGTAGGCATGCCTGCGTGGGCGCAGGTGAAGTCGGTGGCGCTCGTTAAATAAATGCAAGTGTTTGTGTTCTTGCGGGCTTAGGCAGACCCGCAAAATTGTGGAATTACCACAAGTAACGTATGTGTTACCATTGACATGCCAATCAAAGTAGAAGAGTACCTACGCGAGGACGCTTCAAGCCCCTACAAAACTTGGTTTGACAGCCTGCCAGCGCAAGCTGCTGCCAAGGTGACGGTGGCCAAACTTCGCATGGAGTTGGGCAACACGTCAAACATCAAGTGGTTTGACGGCATGGGCGAATACGTCATCGACTGGGGGCCGGGCTACCGGATTTACCTAGCCAAAGAAGGTGACATGCTCATCATTTTGTTTGGCGGTGGAACCAAGCGCGGACAACAGCGCGACATCGACAAGGCCAAGGTTTTGTTGGCTGAGTACAAAGCCCGTAAAAAGCAAAAAAGGTGAACATGGCGCTGACCAGAAATTTCAAAGAAACCGTTATTCAACGCGTGCAGGCCGATACATCATTTGCACAAGCCTTGCTTGATGAAGCCGCTACTTTGTTCTTGAATGGCGAGCCAGAAACCGCACGGCTCATCTTGCGCGACCTTGTCAACGCCACGATTGGTTTTGAGCAACTCGCCACGATTACGCATAAACCTAGCAAGAGCTTACATCGCATGTTGTCGCCCACGGGCAACCCGAGCATGGACAACTTGGCTGCTATTTTTTTTGCGATGCGAGAGAAGCTGCAAGTGAGCTTGTCTGCCCACTCAGTGGCGGTTTAAAACCACCAAGCTACCGCTTGCGGAATCACCACCGCACCCACAATGCCGTGCAGGCCCATGCCTAGGCTTGCGTAAGCGCCGGCTTCTGGGTGCACGCTGAAGGCGCGTGAGGTGCCTATGCCGTGTGCGGCCACGCCGAGGGCAAAGCCGCGTTGCCACCATTGCGTGACGCGCAACACATCAAGCACGTAACGACCTAATACAGCGCCCAAGATCCCGGTGCTCACCGCAAAGATGGCGGTCAAGGTGGGCGAGGCTTGCACGCGTTCGGCAATGCCCATCGCAATCGGCGCAGTGACCGATTTGGCCACCAAGCCGCGCACCAACGATTCGTCCACACCCAACCAACGCGCCATGCCCACCGCGGTGAAGACGGACGTGACGCCACCAGCCACCAGCGACAACATCAACACGCCCATGCGCCCCTTGAGCGACGCAAGACCTTTGTAGATGGGAATGGCCAGCGACACCGTGGCCGTGCCCAGCAAGAAGTGCACAAACTGCGCGCCTTCGAAATATTTGGCATACGGCATATCGAGCACGCTGATGCTGAGCGTGACCACCACCACCGCAATCAACACAGGGTTGGCCAGCGGGTTGCGCTGGCTGCGCTCGTACAGCGTGAGGCCCAGCAAATATGCGCTCAGCGTCAGCACCAAAGCCAGCAGCGGGCTGCCCGAGAGGTACACCCAAATGTCAGAGATGGGCGGCAAGTGTGTTTGAAATTCGTTAGTCATCGGTCGGCTCCTTCTTCGCCAACACTTTGAGCAAACCCGCCGTCACCGCCACCGTGGCCACCACACTCACCACCAACGCCGCGCTAATAGCCCAAGCATTGGCCTGCAACACCGGTAAGTAAAGCACTACGCCCACAGACGCGGGGATGAACAGTAGCCCCAAGTGCTGCAGAACGCTGCCACCCACCAAATCAATCGCTGCAGGCACGTGGCCGCGCACGCTGAGATATGCCAACAACAACACCAAGCCCAACACGGGTCCGGGGATGAAGGGCAGGGCGAACTTAGACACCAGTTCGCCGAGGGCTTGGAAGATGAAGAGTTGGACGAGGCCTTGAATCAGGGTTGTTTATTCGCTAAAGCCAG
>CANGOY010000140.1 GCA_947455585.1 Comamonadaceae bacterium | reverse complement strand
GTCAGGCCATATTCACCAAGACAGCGAGGTGTTTCGTTGGCTCTCCGCTGTGACTTACGCCATGGTGACTGCCTTGACGGTGCGCATGATTTTGATGCCGCTGGGCTTGTTGGCAACTGTGCCAATGGGGTTGCGCGTGTTGATATGCGCACTCAGCTTGGGTGTGATGGTGTCTAGCCCGCAGCGTCGCTTGGTGCCAGCCTTATTGACCGGTACTTTGTTGATGCTGGCTTATGGCGTCTTTCGCGCGAACCCATAGTTTTCAAGGCCTTGCGCCGTACGAACCTACAATTCGCGTGCAACCTTAAGGCACCATGAACATCCTGATTTCCAACGACGACGGCTTTCAAGCCCCGGGCATCGTGGCCCTGTACGAAGCACTCAAAGATTTGGGGCGCGTCGAAGTGGTGGCGCCCGAGCACAACAACAGCGCCAAGTCCAACGCGCTGACCTTGCATTCGCCCTTGTATGTGCACCAAGCCAGCAACGGTTTTCGCTACGTCAATGGCACGCCTGCTGATTGCGTGCACATTGCACTCACAGGCTTGCTCGATTACAAACCCGACCTCGTGGTGTCAGGCATCAACAACGGGGCCAATATGGGCGACGACACGATTTATTCAGGCACGGTGGGCGCGGCGATGGAAGGCTATTTGTTTGGCGTTCCAGCCATCGCTTTTTCGCAAGTCGACAAAGGTTGGGGCCACATTGATGCGGCAGCTGCCAAAGCCCGCGAGATGGTTCAGCAAATGATGGCGCAAGGCCAAATCGCTGGTGCGCCTTGGTTGCTGAATGTGAACATTCCCAATCAACCCGTTGAGCGAATCAAACCTTTGCGTGTCACGCGTTTGGGGCGTCGCCACTCGGCAGAGCGTGTCATCACGCAAACCAGCCCACGTGGTGAAACCATGTATTGGATTGGCAGTGCAGGCGCTGCCAAAGACGACAGCGATGGCACCGACTTTCATGCCACGTTTGAAGGACACATGTCGGTCACGCCGCTGCATGTGGACTTGACCGAACACGCCACGCTGCCTGAGTGGACACAGCGTTTGCGTGGAGTGCAGGGATGAAGCAGCGCCCCAGTTTTCCGGCGCGTTTAGATTCAGGCAAACCACAAGCCGCGCCTAAAACTTTGCTGGGAGCCACGCGCGTGGTCACGCCTCAGTCGCCCGTTCGCGCCAAGCCTGTGGGCATGGCCAGCCCTACGGGTGTGGGTTTGGATTCATCTACCATTCGCGCCCGCATGGTGCAAAAGCTGTCCGCGCAAGGCATTGACGATGCCGTTGTGCTTGAAGCCATGGGCCGCGTGGAACGCCACCGCTTTGTCGACAGCGCCTTGGTGAACCAAGCCTACGAAGACACCAGCTTGCCCATTGGCCTGGGCCAAACGATTTCCAAGCCCAACGTGGTGGCCCGCATGATTGCCCTGCTGCGCGAGGCGCCAGGTCTGCAAGGCGCGCCCATCATGGGGCGCGTGCTGGAGATTGGCACGGGCTGCGGTTACCAAGCTGCCGTGCTCTCCTGCGTGGCTCGCGAGGTCTACAGCATTGAGCGCCTGCGTGGTCTGCATGACAAAGCGCGTGAGAATCTTCGTCCCATGCGTTTGCCCAATGTGCACCTGATTTTTGGCGATGGCATGTTGGGCTATGCGCAAGGGGCACCCTACAGCGCCATCATCTCAGCCGCAGGCGGCGAAAACGTGCCGCAAGCTTGGGTTGACCAGCTTGCCATGGGCGGCCGGTTGGTGGCGCCCACGCACACCAGCACCGGCCAGCAAGCCTTGGTCGTGATTGATAAAACGCCGCAAGGCCTGCAACAGACCCTCCTCGAAGCCGTTAACTTTGTGCCTCTAAAATCTGGCATTGCTTGAGTACAGGGAAATAAGAATGTTGCGTGTCGGAATGTGGGGTGTTGTTGCCCTTGTGACAGCTGTTGTGTTGTCGGGGTGTTCTAACAAAGGTCGTCTTGCACCCGTTGATGACCACTCCATTGGTGGTGTTCGCGGTGCGGTGCGCGTCATGCCGGGCGCTGAAAATGCAGGCAAACCTGGCTACTACACCGTCAAGCCTGGTGACACCTTGATTCGCATTGGCATGGACAGCGGCCAAAGTGGGCGTGACATTGCGCGTTGGAACAAGTTAGACAACCCCAACTTGATTGAAACCGGCCAAGTGTTGCGCGTGGCGCCTCCTGCGCCTGATGCACCTGTGGCACGGCCCGCTGCATCACCTGCCACCACGACTGCCGCTGCGCCCATGCCTGCGGCGTCTGCTTCTACAGCAACGCCACCCGCTGCCATCGCCGCACCTTCAGCGGCAGAGGACGCCATCAGCTTTCAATGGCCCGCGCGTGGCAATTTGATTTCTGGTTTTGACGAGTCTAAAAACAAAGGCTTAGACATCGGTGGCAAAGTAGGTGACCCTGTGCTGGCTGCAGCTGACGGTCGTGTGGTTTATGCGGGCGCAGGTTTGCGCGGCTATGGCAACCTCATCATCTTGAAGCACAACAACACGTACTTGACGGCTTACGCACACAACCAAACTTTGTTGGTCAAAGAAGACCAAGTCATCAAGCGTGGTCAAAAAATTGCCGAAATGGGCAACAGCGATGCGGACCAAGTGAAGCTGCATTTTGAAATTCGCCGTCAAGGCAAGCCGGTTGACCCTGCTAAATATTTATCGGCCAACTGATGACTGAATTGACGACAGAAAAGCGATGGCCTGACAACACGCTCACCATCGAATCGATGGACCTTGAAGCGCAGGGCGTGGCCCATCGGGCCGATGGCAAAGTGGTGTTTGTTGAAGGCGCTTTGCCGTTTGAGGTGGTGCGTGCCAATGTGCACCGCAAAAAAGACAACTGGGAAAAAGCCTCGCTGCTGGAAGTGGTTCATGAGTCATCGCAGCGCGTCAAGCCAGGCTGCCCACATTTCGGCTTGCACGCAGGCGCCTGTGGTGGTTGCAAGATGCAGCACCTCGATGCGTCTGCGCAAATAGCCGTTAAACAACGCGCTTTAGAAGACAACCTGTCTCATTTGGGCAAGGTCAAGCCCGAAACCATGTTGCGCCCCATTCAAGGCCCCGCATGGGGCTATCGCTACCGTGCCCGTTTGTCTGTGCGTTATGTCGTGAAGAAGGGCGAAGTGTTGGTGGGTTTTCACGAGCGCAAAAGCCGCTATGTGGCCGACATGCGCCAATGTCCGATTCTGCCGCCGCACGTTGATGCCATGTTGTTGCCATTGCGCAAACTCATCGGCAGCATGGAGGCGTGTGAGACCTTGCCGCAAATCGAACTGGCCTGTGGCGATGATGTGACAGCTTTGGTGCTGCGTCACATGGAGCCCTTGAGTGAACACGATATGGCTGCTTTGCGCGACTTTGCGGCCAAGCACAACGTGCAATGGTGGTTGCAGTCCAAAGGCCCAGACACTGTGTGTTTGATGGAGGGCGCTTTGGGCGCGCCACTGTCTTACGCCTTGCCTGAGTTTGGCATCACCATGCCTTTCAAGCCTACCGATTTCACGCAGGTCAACCCGCACATCAACCGCGTGTTGGTCACGCGTGCTTTGCGTTTGCTCGATGTGCAGCCGACCGAACGCGTGATTGATTGGTTCTGTGGTTTGGGTAACTTCACGCTACCTTTGGCCACCCTTGCACGCGAGGTGTTGGGCATTGAGGGCAGCGAAGCTTTGGTGGCGCGTTCGGGTGAGAACTATGAGTTCAACCAAGCCAACCGTGACAAGCCTTTGGCTCCGACTAGCTTTGTGGCGCGTAATCTGTTTGAAATGACGCCTGAGTTGTTGCGCCTAGATGGTGCGTCAGACAAGTGGTTGGTCGACCCACCTCGTGAAGGCGCATATTCACTGGTACAAGCTTTGGCTGACATGCATCAGCAGCCAGAGCTGTGCCAAGGCTGGACACCACCGAAGCGCATTGTGTACGTGAGCTGCAACCCATCCACTTTGGCGCGTGACGCAGGCGTCTTGGTGACTTCAGCGGGTTATCGCATGACGTTTGCAGGCGCAGTGAACATGTTCCCGCACACAGCCCACGTCGAAAGCATGGCCGTGTTTGATTTGGCCTAAATCGCAGAGCTCAAAAATCTGCAGACGAAAAAAAAGGGACCTCATGGTCCCTTTTTTATGGGCGCTTGAAACGCTTATTCGCGTTCGCCGCCAAAGATGCCGAGCAAGGCAAGCAAGCTTTGGAACACGTTGATAATGTCCAAATACAAGGTCAGTGTGGCACTGATGTAGTTGGTTTCGCCGCCGTCCATCACTTGCTTTAGGTCATACAACATGAAGGCACTGAAGATGGCCATGGACAACATGGAAATCACCATCATGCCAGCGGATGAACCGACAAACATGTTGATGATGCTGCCCACCATCAACACCACCACGCCCACCATGAGCCATTTGGCCATGCCAGACAAGTCGCGTTTGATGACAGTGGCCAAGCTGGCCATCACAAAGAACACGCCAGCGGTGCCTGCAAACGCAGTCATGACCAGCTCGGCACCGTTTTTAAAGCCCAAGACCATGGCAATCATGCGTGAGAGCACGATGCCCATGAAGAAGGTGAAGCCCAGCAGCACATAAACGCCGGTGGCGCTTTCTTTGGTGCGCTCGATGGCATAGATGAAGCCAAAGGCACCGGCCATCATCAAAATCATGCCCATCACACCCGAGAATGCGTGGCCGAGGCCTGTTGACACGCCAAGCCATGCGCCCAAGACAGTGGGCAACATGCTGATGGCGAGCAACCAGTAAGTGTTACGGACCACGCGGTTGCGTTCTGCTGTCGGCAGAACGTAGTAGTCGATGTTTTGAATGTTGTCATTCATGTGTAGCTCTCCTATAAACCTGATGATTCAGATGGGGCGAATTCTAGAGGTTTCAAGTGGGGCAGACCTATCGCTTACTTTTAGTGAGGTTTCTTTTGTCTTGGGCGAGGGTAGTTGGGCTTTCAGAGTCGGTATGCTTAGGGTTTTATTACTTTTCAAACTTGTTGCACATGAAAACCAAACACTTCCTCGAATCCGCAGATGTCAAAGCCATTGCCGCAGCCGCTGAAGCGGAAGCTTTGAAAAACAACTGGGCTGTGACCATCGCCATCGTGGACGACGGCGGCCATTTGTTGAATCTGCACCGTTTGGACGGCGCACCTGCCATTTCGGCGCACATCGCCCCAGCCAAAGCGCACACCGCCGCATTGGGTCGTCGTGAAAGCAAGATTTACGAAGACGTCATCAATGGCGGCCGCGTGTCGTTTGTGACTGCGCCTGAAGTCAAAGGCATGCTCGAAGGTGGTGTGCCCATCATGAAAGACGGCCAATGCATTGGCGCTGTGGGCGTAAGCGGTGTCAAGTCGAACGAAGACGCACAAATTGCCAAGGCTGGCATTGCTGCCATCGGCCTGTAAACCAAAGCGGTTTCAAAATCGGCATAGGGGGCCTCCGGTAGGAGGCACCCCTGCCACACCACCCGGCATGCGGGTCCGCACCGGGCGGTTCGAGAGCTTGAGGTTCACAGCCAAGTCCTCAGTGAGCCACCTGTGCCCAGCCTTGAACCTGTCCATCCCCGTGT
>CANGOY010000139.1 GCA_947455585.1 Comamonadaceae bacterium | reverse complement strand
ACCTTGTCACCCACCCAGTCTTCGATGAGCTGGTTGTATTGGGTGGTCATGGTGTCGGGCGTGCCGCTGATGGCGGGGTCTTTGTAGAGGTTGAGCTTGCGCACTTCCAAAGGGTCTTTGCCCAAAGTCATCGCAATCTCGTCCATCACTGTCTCAATGCCAAACATGCCTTGTGGGCCGCCGAACCCACGGAAAGCGGTGGCGCTTTGCGTGTTGGTTTTGCAGCGGTGGCTGACCAGCTTGAGCGCTGGCAAGTGGTAGGTGTTGTCGATGTGCAAGCAAGCACGGTCGTTCACTGGGCCTGAGTAGTCGGTGCTGTAACCGCAACGCGACATGAGCGTGATGTCAGCGCCCAAAACGCGGCCGGTGTCGTCAAAACCCACTTCGTAGTCGATGCGGAAATCGTGACGCTTGCCAGTGATGGTCATGTCGTCGTCACGGTTCACGCGCAGCTTGACGGGCTTGTTCAGTTTGAACGCAGCCAAGGCAGCGCTTTGGCTGAAGATGCTGGCGTTGCCTTCTTTGCCACCAAAACCGCCACCCATGCGACGGCAAATCACCTCCACATCGTTGGTGTGCAGGTTCAGAGCGTGCGCGGCTTCGCGTTGGTTACCGTCTGGGTGCTGGGTCGACACGTACAGCGTGAGCTGGCCGTCTTCCTTGGGCACCGCATAGGTAATTTGTCCTTCAAGGTAAAACTGTTCTTGCTGGCCAGTGCGTGTGGTGCCTTTGATTTTGTGAGGTGCGCTGGCAATGGCCGCTGCGGCATCACCGCGTGTGATGCCCTTGGCAGGCATGATGAAGCTGTTGGCTGCCATCGCCTCTTCCACCGTCAAAATGGGCTTGAGTTCTTTCACCAACACCTTGGCTTTGTGCGCAGCTTCGCGTGCATAGAGCATGTCGCGCGCCACGACCACGGCCACAGCTTGGCCGACGAACTCGACCTTGCCTGCAGCGAGGAAGGGGTCGTCGTGCACGATGGGGCCGCAGTTGTTTTCGCCGGGAATGTCTTTGGCGGTGTAGACGGCTACGACGCCGTGCTCTTTGAGAATGGCTTCGCGGTCGATGCCGTCGCCAATCAACTCGCCATGCGCCACGGGCGACAAGATGAGCGCGGCATACAAAGTGCCAGCGTGCTCAGGGATGTCGTCGATGTAAGTGGCAGAGCCGGTCACGTGCAAGTGGGCAGACTCGTGGACGACATCGGTGCCCTGCTGAACGCCTGAAACAGGCAACAGGTTTTTGAGTGCGGTAGGAGCGTTCATTCAAGCCACCTCTTTCTGTTCTTCGATGAATTCCAAAGCCAAGTTGCGAGCCACCAATGCGCGGTACGCCCATGTGGCACGCAAGCCGTCGCGAGCGGTGAAGCTAGAAGCAATCACGGCATCCAAATCAGCGGCTTTCACGTCTGCTGGCGATTTGCCTTCAAGCACAGCTTCGAGTTTTGGCGCACGCGCTGGGAATGGGCTCAGGCCGTTGTAGGCCAGTTTCACGCCGCTCAACTTACCGCCTTTGAGGGTGTAGCTGATGGCCGCGCAAGTAGCAGAAATGTCTTGCTCAAAACGCTTGCTCACCTTGTGAGCGCGGAACACTTGGCCGGCAACGTGCTTGGGCAACTCAACAGCTTCGATGAACTCACCGGCTTCGAGCACGCTCTTTTTCATGCCGGTGTAGAAGTTTTCCAGCAAGACGTTGCGGGTCTTCTCGCCACGGCGCAGCACCAGGTTTGCACCCAGTGCCAGCAAGCAAGGCATGGAGTCACCAATTGGCGAACCGTTGGCGATGTTGCCCGCCAACGTGGCTGTAGAACGGATGGGAGGCGAACCAAAGCGGCGCAGCACTTCGGCGAAGTCGGGGTAAGCCTTGGCCACCAGCTCTTCCACTTTGGCCAGCGACACCGCTGCGCCAATGCGCCAGACCTTGTCGGTCTCTGCCACTTGGCGCAGTTCTTTGACGTTGCCCAGGTACATGATGTGGTCAGGGCGCGCGAACTGCTTGTTCACTTGCAAACCTATTTCGGTGCTGCCAGCCAACAAGGTGGTGGTGGGGTGCTTCACCAAATAATCAGCCACTTCCGCCAAGGTGGCGGGTGACACAAACTCGTTGCCTTTGCGGGTACGCACCACAGGTTGCACGATGATGTCGCCCTCAAGGCTCATGGTCGGCACGCTTGAGCGCTTGATTTCTTTGAGCAGTGGCAAGTCGGCGCTGTCGTCTACTTTGAGAGCAGATTTCTTCTCGCAAGCCTTAGAAGCGGCGTCAATGATGGGCGCGTAGCCCGTGCAACGGCACAAGTTGCCGCTCAGGGCGTCGGTGATTTCTTGGCGCACAGGCGAGGTGTTGGTTTGCACCAAGTTCACCAAGCTCATCACAATGCCGGGGGTGCAAAAGCCACATTGCGAGCCGTGGCACTTGACCATCTCGTCTTGCACGGGGTGCAACGTGCCGTCGGCCTTTTTCAAGCTTTCCACGGTCTTGATGGATTTGCCGTCGAGCGAAGGCAGCAACTGGATACACGCGTTGGTGGCCACATAGTCCACGCCCGTGCCAGCGGCATTGAGTTCACCCACCATCACCACACAAGCACCACAGTCGCCCTCGGCGCAACCTTCTTTGGTGCCGGTGCGGTGCAGCTGCTCGCGCAGGTAATCAAGAACGGTGGTGGTGCGACGGGCACCTTGGGCTTCGACAATTCGGCCGTCGAGCACAAAGCGCACGGTGTTGGTGACTTGGGTCATGGTGTGGGGTGTGGAAATCTGGGGGAAGGCCCAGATTTTAGTGACTTGCACCTCGAATCTGCATCGGGTATGCCGCTTGGTATACAAATATTTGGGGACATCGAAGACTAATTCAGTAAATCAAACTCCCTACACTGGCCCCATGGAACACAAAGACTTTTCCCCATGGCGCGTCAAACCCAAGAGCAGTTTCAAGCTGCACGACATGGACACGTTGCCCAAACCCAAAGATTTACCCACCGACGACGCGTGGCAAAGCAGTCTCAAAAAACTCGGCGATAAGCTCAACAAGCTGCAAGGCACATTGCACGCGGGCAAAAGCAAGGGCTTGTTGGTCGTATTTCAAGGCATGGACACCGCTGGCAAAGACGGCGTGATTCGCAGCGTGTTCTCCCACATCAGCCCCTTGGGGGTGCGCGCCGAAGCTTTTGGCGCGCCCAGCGACTTGGAGAAAAGCCACGACTTCTTGTGGCGCATCCACCAAAAAACACCGGCACTGGGTGAAATGGTCATCTTCAACCGCAGCCATTACGAAGACGTGCTGGTCACGCGCGTGCGCGGCTGGGTGAAAAAAGAGACTTGCGAGAAACGCTACGACGACATCAAAAACTTTGAGTCACTGCTGCACGATGCAGGCATCACCGTGGTCAAGTGCTATTTGCATATCTCCAAATCTGAGCAAAAGAAGCGTTTGCAATCGCGCCTAGACGACCCGCTCAAACACTGGAAACTACAACCCTCAGACTTTGATGACCGTCAGTTGTGGCCCAAATTTGCCGATGCCTATGAAGAGGCACTCTCGGCCACCAGCACGGCCGAAGCGCCTTGGTATGTGGTGCCTGCAGACTCCAAGCCTTACCGTGATTTGTTTGTCGCGGGCCTCTTGGTGCAAACCTTAGAGGACATGAAGCTAGATATGCCCAAGCCTTTGTTTGACCTCTCTCAAGTCAAACTCGATTGAGCATCAACCCCGTTCAAGCTCACGACCCGCGGTAGGTCGAATAGCTCCAAGGGCTCACCAACAAAGGCACGTGGTAGTGCTGGTCGGTGTGGGCCACGCCAAAGTCAAGGCTGACGTGGTTTAAAAAATTGGGTTCAGGCAATTCAACCCTCTTAGCGGCAAAGTAGCCCTTCACGTCAAACACCAAGCGGTAGGTGCCTTTTTTCAAACTGTCGTTGTCGTACAGCAAGCCGTCGGGGTTGCGGCCATCGTGGTTCAGCGTGAACGACTTGACCAAGGTGGCTTGGCCGTCATCGGTGGTGGTGAACAGTGACACTTGCATACCGGCTGCGGGGCCGCCGTGCATGGTGTCTAAAACGTGTGTGCTCAATCCCATGGTGTGCTCCGAAAATTGGTTAGCGACCGAGTTGGTCGACAGAAAGTGTATACAATTTTTACAATTGGGCCTATCATGGGCCTCAGTGAATTTGCCGGAGACCTCAAATGGACAGCTCAACCGCCACCCGCAGCATTGTGGATGCCCTCACCAAAGCCATTGTGGAGCACCGCCTGCACCCCGGCACCAAATTGGCCGAGCAAAAACTGGCCGACCACTTTGGCGTGTCGCGCACGCTGATTCGCCAAGCGCTGTTTCAACTGGTGCAAAAACGCCTCATCCGCATGGAGCCGGCACGCGGCGCGTTTGTGGCCACGCCATCTTCCGACGAAGCGCGCCAAGTGTTTGCCGTGCGCCGCATGGTTGAGGTAGAAATGACCCGCAGCTTTGTGCGCAACGTCACCCCCGCACAAATCAAAGCCCTCAAAGAACACGTGGCCGAAGAAAAAGCCGCAGTCAGTCGTGGCGATGTGCCGGGGCGCACCGACCTGTTGGGCGATTTCCATGTGCGCATGGCCGAGCTCATGGGCAACGAAGTGCTCGCGCAAATTTTGAGCGAACTGATTTCGCGTTGCGCCCTCATCACCCTGATGTACCAAAGCACCAATGCCGCCGAACACTCGGCCGAAGAGCACGCCGAGATTTTGAAAGCCATCGCCGCCAAAGACGAAGCCTTGGCCGTCAAGCTGATGGACGAGCACTTGCGCAACGTGGAAGAAGGCTTGGCGCTTGACCGCAAAGTGCCGAGCAACGACATCGCCATGGCGTTGGCCTAAGCGCTTGCGCTTGTCCAACCCACGCTTGCGCTTATTCAAATACGGAGTTATTGCATGTCAAACCCCAACGCCACTTACGACAGCACCGCCGCCTACCCTCGCGACTTGGTGGGCTACGGCCGGCAAGTGCCGCATGCGCAATGGCCCAACCAAGCCCGCATTGCAGTGCAGTTTGTGCTGAACTACGAAGAAGGCGGCGAGAACGCCACGGTGCACGGCGATGCCGGCAGCGAGATGTTTTTGAGCGAGATGTTCAACCCGCCCAGCTTTCCAGACCGCCACCTGAGCATGGAAGGCATTTACGAATACGGCTCACGCGTAGGCGTGTGGCGCATCTTGCGCGAGTTTGAAAAACGCGGCCTGCCCTTGACGGTGTTTGGCGTGAGCATGGCGCTGGAGCGCCACCCCGAACTCACAGCTGCCTTTGTTGAACTCGGCCACGAAATTGCCTGCCACGGCTACCGCTGGATTAATTACCAAACCACGGACGTTGCCACTGAGCGTGAGCACATGAACAAGGGCATAGCCATCATCGAACGCCTCACAAGCACCACGCACGGCAACAGCATTCATGGCGCAGGCTGGTACACCGGCCGCGACAGCCCCAACACCCGCCGCCTCGTGGCCGACCACGGTGGCTTTGAATACGACAGCGACTACTACGGTGAAGACCTGCCCTTTTGGATGAAGGTCAAAAAAACCAATGGCGACGTCGTGCCCCAGCTCGTCGTGCCATACACGCTCGACTGCAACGACATGCGCTTTTCCCTGCCCCAAGGCTTTAGCCAAGCGGAAGACTTCTTTGTGTATTTGCGCGACAGCTTTGATGCGCTGT
>CANGOY010000138.1 GCA_947455585.1 Comamonadaceae bacterium | reverse complement strand
GGGTCATCGAACCATTCTCTTGGGTCAGGTGATATTCAAAGTAAGCCCGCTCAAATGCATCGCGTGCTTCGCGCAAAGGCAGCTCTAAATCAAAGCTCTGGTGCGTTGGAGGTAGCACGACCGCTTGGGGTGCAGCGCTTGCCATCAACACATCTTTGGCAGGGTTAGAAACTACGCCTTTCACGGGTGCAGCGGCCATGGGCTTGCGCGCCAAACCTTGCTCCACAGCTTTGAGCAACTTTTGCAGGGTGATGGGTTTTTCTAAGAATGCTTGTGCGCCAATGCGCGTGGCTTCTACGGCGGTGTCGATGGTGGCGTGGCCACTCATCATGATGACGGGCATGTTCAGCAAACCAGCGCCCGCCCATTCTTTGAGCAGGGTCACACCATCGGTGTCGGGCATCCAAATGTCGAGCAAGACCAAATCTGGGCGTGCTGCTTGTCGAGCCAAGCGTGCTTGGGCTGCGTTTTCTGCCACTTCCACTGCATGGCCTTCGTCGTTGAGGATCTCAAACAAGAGGTCCCGAATGCCAAGCTCGTCATCCACCACCAAAATGTTCGCCATGTCTTAACGTGTCTCGCTGAATTAAATAAGTTGGTTTTGTTGCGATTCTGCAACTAGGAATGATAACGACACTTGCGCACCAATCACTCGCCCCTCTAATCCACGATTTTTCAGGTCGATACGTGCCGAATGTTCATCGGCAATTTTCTTCACGACAGCCAAGCCTAAGCCCGTACCACGCGTCTTGGTGGTGACGTAGGGCTCAAACGCACGGTTCAAAATTTTGGGTGGAAAGCCTGGTCCGTTGTCACGCACTACCAGACGCACGCGACCTGATGAGGTCACCCATTGCGTGGCAATCGACACCATGGGGTGTGCTTGGCCATCCGTTGCATCTTGTGCGTTTTGCAACAGGTTGTGCACCACTTGGCGTAACTGCTGCGCATCGCCCAAGATGATGGGGCATGCCGCATCAAGCTGGGCATACACCGGCACGGCAGCGTTTTCTGCCCCATACAGCTGCATGACGTCTTGCACCAAGGCATTCAGGTCCAGCGGTTTGAGTTCGGCCACGGGCAAGCGCGCGTAATCACGGAACTCATTGACTAAGCGCTTCATCGCATCCACTTGGTCCACGATGGTTTTGACTGACTTGTTCAAAATCAGTTGCTCGGGTTCTTGCAGTTTGCCGGTGAGCTTCATCTCTAAGCGCTCAGCCGACAACTGAATAGGCGTGAGTGGGTTTTTAATTTCATGCGCCAGTCGACGCGCCACCTCGCCCCACGCTTGCGCACGTTGGGCGGACACAATTTCAGAAATATCGTCAAACACCAACAGCCGGCCGTTGTTGGGTAACACGGCCCCACGCGCCAGCAAGGTGATGTGTTGCTGCGTGTCATCACTCAGTTGCACAGCGGGGCTGATGGCGGTGGCATGCAGCTCGAACGATTGTTGCCAGTGGTCCAGGCCATGTTGACTGCGCTCTCCCAAGAAGCCATCAAACTCATGGCGCACATGCTCGGCAAACTCATTCAGACCTTCGATGTCGCTCAACGCGCGGCCATCCCATGCCGCCAATGGCACGCGCAAGATACGCGTGGCACCAGGGTTGGATGATTTGATGCGGCCATCTTCGGTCAACACAATCACACCGGCCGTGAGGTTGTCGAGAATGGTTTGCAAGTTGGCACGCGAGGTGTGCACTTGCAACATGCTTCGGTCGACCGCTGAGCGGGCATCGGCCAGTTGCTGCGTCATCACCGCAAACGAGCGGGTCAAGCCGCCCAGTTCATCGCGTCCTTGCAAAGCGGGTTTGGGGCTCAAGTCACCGGCTGCCACATCGCGCACGCCTTCGGCCAACATCAGCAACGGACGCGCCAATTGGTTGCCCAGCAACACGGCCAACAGTACCGCGCCGAACACCGCCAAAAACAAACTCAGCGTCAAGGTGCCGATGTACATGCTGCGCAGACCATCACGCCCCAGCGCACGCTCTTGGTATTCGCGATAGGCCACCTCCACCGCCAAGGCGTTGCTGACCAAAGTTGGCGGCAAGGCTTTGGTGATTTGCAACACACGCGGCTCGATGAGTAGCCCCAAGCCCGAGGGTGCCACCAACACCAACGCACGAATGCGGGCTTTGGCCGTGCCTTGCAACTCGGCCTCATCCAAACCATCAATGGCGGTCACCACGCTTTGTGTTTTGACCAAACGCAGCTGCATGGGCGTGGGCCGGTCTGGGTTGATTTTGTAACGTGACTCGCCCGCACTCGAAAGGGCCTGGCCCGTCGTGCTCCACAAAATCACATCGTCTGCGCCGAGTTGGTCCTTGATGCGCTCTAGCGCAATGCCAACCGAGGCATCTGGTAAGTCATTGATTTGCGAACTGGCAGACCGTGTTTTTTGCCCAAGGTCATTGGCCAAGGTGTCCAGCGTGGTGCGGCCCAAGCTCAAGCCAGCATCCAAGGCACCTTCCACTTTCACATCAAACCAACTCTCAATTGAGCGCGACACGAACTGAAACGACACGCTGTAAATCAACAGGCCGGGCACAAAGCCGACCAAGGCAAACGTGGCTGCGATTTTGAGCAGCAAGCGGCTGCCAAATTTGCCTTGCCTCAGCCGCAACAGCAAACGTACAGACAACCACGCAATCACGCCCATCAGCAGCGTGGCCACGACCACGTTCAAGCCAAAAAGTTGTCGGTAGTTGCGCTCGTACAACTCGCGGTTGTCGGTGGCTTGCGTCAACAAGAACAACAAGACCAATCCCAGACCCAGCACCACGGCTGCGCTGATGACCAACAACCACCTCAACTGAAAGCTAGAAAGGCGCGCGCGCTTTTCAGCAAGTTCAATCATGGGGTCAGCTCCAAGCGCTGCGTTTTGCTGAACCCAATATTCCAATCACTTTGCCCCGCGGCCCCCATTTGCAAAGGACGGGGCAATTGCTTCAGGTCCAGTTTGAAATTGATGCTGATGGTTTGCTTCGCGTCTGGGTTGTAATCTGCGGCGTTGGCGATGCGCCATTGCACGATTCGGCGCACCACGCCCATCGCCTCTTCGGCCGTGTCGTAACTTTGCCCTAAGCTCATACCCAAACCACTCACATTGAATGGCTGCGGTGAAATGCTGACGCGCCAACGTCGCGTGAGTGGCTGGTAAAACAGCCGTACATGGCGCTCAGCGTGGGCGATGCGCTGGTTGTAGACGTACCAGCGCTCTTGCGTGATGTCAACTTCGGTCACAAAGTACAGTGTGATGCCCTTGTGCAGGGCGTCTTCCAGCGCTGACGGCAACTCAAATTGCCAAGCCCCCGACATGTACAACGCAGACTCTTGACGCTCTAATTTGAATGCCTGCAACTCAACGGGCGTATCAGCTTGTGCAACGCTTGCCAACATCAAGCTCAGCGCCAGACACAGCAAACGACCGCGTTTGAGACCGCTCAAAAAGAGCAGCTCAAGGCGCAGGAAGTTTTTCGAGCAGTGCGTAATAAAAGCCATCGTGGTCACCCGACAGATTGTCGGTGAGTGCAGCTGTGGTTGCGGCACTTTGGGGTCTTAAATGCCCCAAGGACGGCAGTAAACGGGCATTGGTGTTGTGTTCAACAAACGTTTTGGCTTGGTTCTCGCCTTCGGCCCTGAAAACCGAGCAGGTGCAATACAGCAAACGACCGCCCGGCTTAACCAAGGGCCACAGTTGCTTGAGCAGGTTTTTTTGAATAGCAGCCAGCTTGTCGATGTCAGCCTCGCGGCGCAACCAACGCACATCGGGGTGACGACGCACAATGCCCGAGGCCGTGCAAGGTGCATCCAAAAGAATGGCATCAAACTGCTGGCCGTCCCACCAGGTTTTGGTTTGCGCAGCATCGGCTGCAATCACCTTGGCTGTTCGGCCAATGCGTTGCATGTTTTGTGCAATGCGCTCGCAACGCAGTGGGTCAATGTCAAGCGCCACGACTTCTGATTTGTCGTTGAGGAGCTCCAGTAAGTGCGCGGTTTTGCCACCGGGAGCGGCGCACGCATCGAGCACGCGCAACGCTTGGCCAGCTGGCGCCAAGTCTTTCAGCAACATTTGCGCAGCGCATTGCGCAGCTGCGTCTTGCACTGAGCACAGGCCTTCGGCAAAGCCGGGGATGTCACGCACAGCGTGGGCTTGACTCAACACCAAGCCTTGCGCCCCCACCGCTTGCGATGACAAACCATGATTTTCCCAATCTGTTTGTAAGGCTTCGCGGGTGATGGCCGAGGTGTTCACGCGCAAGGTCATGGGCGCGGCTTGGTTGTTGGCGCGCAAGATGTCTTGCCAATGGTCGGGATGGTCTTTTTGCAAGCGTTTGACCCACCACTCGGGGTGATTCCATTGCGCGTGCACGTCGTTGTCAGTGGCTTTGACCAAGGCATCGCGCTCGCGCAAAAAACGGCGCAAGCAGGCGTTTAAAAAGTTGGCTTGCATTTGCAAGCTGCGCGTATTTTTCGCGGCTTCCACAGCCTGGTTCACCAAGGTGTGGGGTTCATACGGCGCATTCTCTGGGTCCCACGCCAAAGCCAGTGCGGTACACAGCAAGGCATCTGGCAAAGGTGCAGGCGCACGCGACGCCAATTGCGCACGCAAGGCTTGCGCGCGCCCCAACTGGCGCAAGGCCTGAAACAACAAGGCTTGCACGCCGGGGCGCAAGCTTGACGGCACAGCCTCTAGGGCTGCTGTGCCAGACACACCACGCCGCACTTGCGCCAAGGCTTGGGCCACAGCTTGCAGCTGCTGCCACAGTGGGACTGATGTATTTTTGTGTTCACTCATTCCAATATGCGTCCGGGTTTGAACTTGAACATGCGCGCCATCAAGGTGGCGGGAAACATGTCAATCGATTCGTTGTAATGGGTCACAGCTTGGTTAAAGCGCTGCAAATCTGGCTGAGTCGCAATGCCCAACTCAGCCCAGCGCTGCGTCAACTCGGCAGGCACGGACACGTAATACACGTCAGGATGCGTGAGGGCTTCCCATGCATCTTGCAAGTCACGGCTGGTTGCAACTAATGCGATAGAAGAAGACGGGTCCAAGGGATGCTCTTGCATACGCGCCAAGGCCATGGCCGACAAATTGGCAGCTACTTGCAAACGCGTCCAATGGCTGGCACCCAGCTCGGGCGACACCGCGGTTTGCCAACCTGAAGGCGACGTCACCGCTGCGGTGGTGGCCTCTTGCACCAGCGCTTGATAGCGAAGCATGAGCTCTTCGAGCACAGCAAACTGTTTGTTCACCGCCGTACGCAAGCCCACCAAGCGTCGATACGCACCCACGCTCCAAAACACCATCACGGCCACGAACAGCCAAAACCACCACGCATCAAGCATGTTGAACTCCTTGTGCTTTTTCCGTTGAGCCCAAACAACAAAGGCCCTTTCGGGCCTTTGTTGAGAGGGTCGCTTTACGCTTCTTCGCCGGCGCCGTGGTCGACTTGAGCTTCTTCTTCAGAAGAACCTCCAGCCAACTCAGCAGCTTCGGCATCAGCAATGGCGCGGCGCTCAGCGTCGTCCATCGCGTCTTTGACCTTGCGGGCTTTGTGATAAGCCATGCCGGTACCTGCAGGAATCAGGCGTCCGACGATGACGTTTTCTTTCAAGCCGCGCAATTCGTCGCGCTTGCCCATGATGGCCGCTTCGGTCAACACACGTGTGGTTTCTTGGAAAGAAGCCGCAGAGATGAACGAGTCGGTCGACAAAGACGCCTTG